>JAYTQV010000001.1:0-7864 GCA_043746515.1 Actinomycetes bacterium
GAATCCCACTCGAGGGTGGTGGCCGTTTGGTCGTCGAATTGAATGTAGAGGAAGCAACCAATCTTGGTAACGCACTTCAAGCAGCAGTAGCTCTCGTTAAGAAATAGAGTCGATTCTATGCACTTACCGGAGCCCATCTTTCAGGTAATTGGCTCAATCAACTCCTCTGATTTAACTAATTTTAATGCGCTTATCCTCCCCGTTACAGCCTCGGATCAAGGGGCGCAAATGGATCCCACTCCTATTACTGATTATGCATTCACTCTCAGCAAATACACGTTCAGTGAGATTCTGCGCCAATGGCCAGACTTTCAAGGCAAAGCGGGGGAGCTCATTGAAATTCCGCTCACTGGTGCAGGCAATTGTTCTAGGCTCTACATCGTAGGCTTCGGAGCAGGATCCATCTTGGAGGCTCGAAAAGCTGGAGCCGTGATTGGGCGCAAGGTAAAAGCAACAGGCTTCTCCGTTTACAGCGCTTTCTCTGGAGGTTACGACGCTGCGTTAGCGCATCTACTGGCGATCTCTCTCGCCCAATATGGTTGGAATATTAAGAGCGAAGCTTCTCCAAAAGATCTAGCTAGTCGAGCAAAGGGTTCGACCTCATTCTTCTTTGGAAGCGCTTTGGAGGAGGCAGTGCTCCGTGCGACGATAATCGCGCAGGCCACCTGGCGTACTCGCGACTTGATTCATACACCCTCTAATATTAAAAATCCGCAATGGCTAGGAGAGCAAGCTAAGTCTCTGGTAAAAAAGAGCAAGTCACCCGACCTGAAAGTGACGGTGAAGAAGGGAGCTGCTCTTTCGAACTTTGGCGGGTTAAAAGCTGTTGGTAATTCATCTCCACATTCGGCACCGCGTTTGATTGAAATTCGATATGCGCCACCGGAAAGTGAGAGTTGGCCGCACGTAGTTTTGGTCGGCAAAGGAATTACCTATGACACAGGTGGCATTTCTCTTAAGCGACCTTACGACTTAATGGTTCCAATGAAGAGCGATATGTCCGGCGCAGCTGCCATTTTGGCAGCGACAGTCGCAATGGCGAAAATTAAACCGCGAGTTCGAGTCACAGCCCTCATGATGTGTGCCGAAAATATGGTTTCTGCGACAGCCCAACGTCCCTCCGATGTCATTACCCAGTATGGCGGTACCACTGTTGAGGTTATCAATACCGATGCAGAAGGACGACTGGTTTTAGCAGATGGCCTGGCCTATGCAGATTTGGAATTGGAACCAGATTATTTGCTAGATATCGCAACTCTGACAGGCGCGGCAACCTTGGGTTTGGGAAAGCAATTTGCAGCCATGTATTCTCGAGATGCCACATTGACAGCTCAATTGCATGAGATTGGTGAGCGAATTGGAGATCGAGTTTGGCCAATGCCATTACTCGACGACTATTTCCCATCTCTTGAAAGTAACATTGCAGATTTTAATCATGACGCATCCGCTCGGAGTTTTAGCGCAGGCTCCGTAACTGCCGCGCTCTTCCTAGAGCAATTTGTCGGAAAGCAAAGATGGGTTCACCTTGATATTGCTGGTCCCGCTCGTTCGGAGGTCGATTCAGGGGAAGTCATCAAAGGCGGTACTGGGTTTGGAACCCGACTACTCATCGAGTGGTTAGCTTCTATTTCATGATTGGAAATCGCGGAGATATGTCGGTCTTTGCTGAGAGCTACGTTCGCGAAGATATATTTATGCAGCAAGCCCGCAATAATGCGGAGGAGTTAGGAACGGACGACCCTTCACCTGCGGTGGGAGGGCTACTTCGTTTTGTTGTTGAATCTCTCAAAGCTCATTCCATTGTCGAAATCGGAACTGGCTCAGGAGTAAGCGGACTTTGGCTCTTCGCGGGAGCGAGTCCAGATTCAGTGTTGACTTCCATAGACACTGAGAGAGAGCATGCTGCATCGGCTAGGACGGTCTTCGAGGAATCTGGGATTTCAACTCAAAGATTCCGACTCATCACAGGTACCATTATGGAAGTTGTCGGCAAACTTGCAGACAAGAATTACGATCTCGTTGTCATCCGTCCTGCTGCGGATCTCATGGACCTCATTCACGAGGCCTACCGTCTGCTTCGCCCAGGCGGGATTTTATTTGTTGATCACGTACTCAGTGGCGGAAAGGTTGCCGATCCCACGCAACGAGATTTTGAAAGTATTTCACGTCGTGACGGAATCCGAGCAGTCAAAGAGGATTCGAGATGGAGTTCTAGCGTGCTTCCATTAGGTGACGGAGTACTTATGGCGACAAAGCTTTAACTCACTTATAATGAGAAAATGTCTGAAGACTCGCAAGAGGAAGTAATCCCGCAAGTGGAATCAACATCAGTGCCAGAGGACACGCTCGAGGAAGCACCTCCTACTGTGGTAGGTGCGCCAATTCAAACTCCTTGGTGGGTATCTGACTCCCAATCGCTCTCTTCAAATTTCACCCCATTAGCTGCCGCCAAGCAAGTGGCTCAGGTGACTTGGTATATGGCTCTTGCCATGTCCTTAATTGCCGGATTGGTTGGAGGACTTATTGGGAAAGTTGCTTCCAATAATTCTGCGCATCTCATCACCTCTAATAAAGTTGTGGAACGAGCACCTAACTCTGTTGCCGGAATCGCTGCACATGACTCGCCCTCCGTCGTTGAAATTGATTCCACGACGAGCACGGGAAGTGATACTGGGTCAGGATTTTTTATTGCCAGCAGCGGGTACATTATGACTAATAACCACGTCATTGAAGCTGCAGTTTTGGATAAATCAAAAATTACAGTCAAGTTGGCAAATGACAACACCTATACAGCACGGGTAGTCGGCCGCGACACTTCATATGATTTAGCCGTGCTTAAAATTGATGTTTCCGGTGCTCCAGCGTTAGTGCTGGGAAACAGTGACAATGTTCAAGTCGGAGATCCAGTGATTGCTATCGGTTCACCTCTTGGACTTCAAGGTACGGTAACAACTGGAATCATCTCTGCAAAAAACCGACCAGTAACGACTAGTTCTAGTAGTACATCGGGTGAAAGTGCCTTCATTAATGCCTTGCAAACCGATGCTGCGATCAATCCCGGAAATTCCGGCGGACCTCTCGTGGACGCAACCGGAGCAGTTGTTGGAGTTAACTCAGCTATTGCTTCTTTAGGTGACACGATTTCAGGGCAGCCGGGTTCAATTGGTTTAGGGTTTGCGATTCCGATCAATCAGGCGAGGAAGACCGCAGATCAATTGATTGCTACTGGACATTCACAGTATCCGATCGTAGGTATGTCCCTTGATTCTTCTTTTGCAGGGCCCGGAGCGAAGGTTTCTGGTATTGCAGGATCGATTCTTCCTGGAGGACCTGCGCAGAAGGCTGGGATTCAACCTGGAGATGTAATTTTGGCTGTCAATGGGGTAGATATCGCTGCGGCTAGTGATCTCATAGTGGCTATTCGTTCGCACTCCGTGGGAGACACCATCACGCTTAAGGTAGAGCACGGCAGTGTGATCAAGTCGGTTCAGGTAACTCTGATCGCGTCAAAGTAACTCACCTAGAGTGCTCTCATGACATTAACCAATGCAGAGCACGTCGAACGAATTAAAGCAGCCTTAGATTTTGTTAAAGATCCTGAATTGCGCAGGCCGTTACCGGAATTAGGTATGGTGGGTTTAGTTGAGTTTCAAGATGGAGTTGCAATCCTTGGAATCAAATTAACTATCAGTGGTTGTCCTATGCGTGATCGTTTACATCAGGACATCACTGCAGCAGTATCTGTAATCGCAGGCGTGAAATCAGTTCACATCAATTTTGGGGTAATGAGTGATGAAGAGCGCGACGCCGTTAAAAAATTGTTACGTGGTGGACGAGAGAAATTTAACCCCTTTGCGCAGGAGGGATCTCTGACTCGTGTTATTGGAATTGCATCCGGTAAAGGTGGAGTTGGAAAATCTTCGGTCACAGCCAACCTTGCTGTTGCAGCGGCCGCCCGAGGGCTAAACGTTGGGATTCTTGATGCCGATGTCTACGGGCATTCAATTCCAAGGCTCTTGGGAATCTTAGGACAGCGCCCCACAGCTATTGATCAAACATTTATTCCAGTTGAAAGCCATGGAGTGAAAATTGTTTCTATGGAGATGTTTAAGCCAAATCGTGAAGATCCGATTGCTTATCGCGGACCTTTGCTGCACCGTGTACTGGAGCAATTATTGAGTGATGCATATTGGGGTGCATTAGATCTGCTTTTGCTCGATCTCCCGCCTGGTACTGGTGATATTGCCATCTCTTTGGGGCAGCTCATACCTCGCTCTGAAATTCTTGTCGTTACAACTCCTCATGTGGCAGCCGCGGAAGTTGCCGAACGTGCGGGGCGCATCGCTTTCCAAATGAAGCAGCGGATTATTGGCGTGGTAGAAAATATGTCCGAAAGTCCTTGCCCGCATTGCGGAGAACCACTCGCGCTATTCGGCAGTGGGGGCGGCGCCGAAACCTCCAAGAGGTTAAGCGATTTAGTCACCTACGATGTCCCTTTGCTGGCGAAAGTTCCTTTTGATAGCGCCTTGCGAGACGGGGGAGATGTGGGACTTCCCGCATACCTTGGAGCGCCTGAAAGCCTGACTAGAAAAACATTTGATGAACTTTTGGCAGCTTTAATTCAGCGGCCCGTTTCACTTCTTGGTGTTCCACTTTCGCTTCACACCTAGCCCTTACACTTAAGGAGTGAAACGCCCTCCAGTATCTTCAATTAATACCGTAGCCAAGCGGTTGGTTGGACGTAGCGACCTATTAATTTCGCGCAAGAGCGTTCGGGATTCATTGGTCTCACTCGCTGGGCTCATAGGTCGACCAGTGGTTGACCCTGAAGGTCGCGAAATTGGTCGGCTTGTTGATGTTGTTGTTCGCCACGGCGAAGAGACCTACCCACCCGTCTCAGGACTCATTGTAAAAGTTGCAAATAGAAAGTCATTTATCAACGGTGCACGAATTTCGGCACTAACTCCAAACCTGATCACTCTCTCTTCTACCAAGATCAACCTTGAGCCATTTGCTCGTCGTCCAGGGGAATCGTTGCTCGACGCCGATGTTTTGGATCATCAGATAGTTGACGTGGATGGTGTACGAGTAGTGCGAACTTCAGATCTATACCTTGCCCCCGTAAACAAGGAGATTCGCGTAGTTGGAGTAGATATCTCCTTTATTTCCTTTCTACGACGCCTATTTCCAGGCTCCATCTCCCGCCGTCCAACTCCCGATCATGTGATCGATTGGGCTTCTGTTGCCTCACTCACGGATTCCACGGGCGTGGTTCGTACGTCAGGAACAAGGTCTGCCCTCAGTCAACTGCGACCAGCAGATCTTGCCGACCTTATCGAAGATCTTGCGGGTCGTGAGCAAGGTGCGCTCATTGAAATGCTCGATCCAGATCTTGCAGCGGATGCGTTGGAGGAGATGGAAGATGATGAACTCGAAGGGTTGCTACGGGGTTTATCTGCCGAACGCTCTGCTGAACTCTTGTCGCGGATGGAGCCGGATGAGTCTGCCGAAGTATTGCGCGACCTAGAAGATGAACACCGTGAGAGCATTTTAGATGCAATGGATACTGGCACAGCTCAAGAGTTACGACAGCTGGTTTCCTTTGATGAAGAGCTCGCTGGTGGCATTATGACAACTCACATTTTGGTTGTTAAGAGCTCAGATTCTGTGGCGGATGCCTTAGCGTTGTTGGTAGAGAATAAGGACCGCGAGAGTTCAGACGGTGTGGTAGTTGTAGATAGCAAAGGCAAATTACTAGACCATATTCAGACCGTTGAATTGATAGCTGTAGACCCTGCTAGTTTGGTGTCTAATCTCATCTCCAAGCCTTATCCAACTGCAGTGACTATCAATACTCCGATCAATGAAGTAGTTGATGAATTTTCAAATAACAGAGGCTCATCGATCATTGTGATCGACGATAAGAACAAGCCAATTGGAAGAATTTTGGCCGATGACTTGGTTGATGCTCTATCACCGAATAAAGGTCGATTCTCGCAGAGTGGCGTCACTCGTTCATGACTCACCTAACAATACCTAGCGGTCGCAAGTTGCGCATCACCGCTTTTCTGGCGGTCATGGGGCCAGGAGTAATTGCGGGTCTTTCTGATGACGATCCTGCTGGTATCACCACATATTCGCAACTAGGTGCACAGTTCGGCTATCGCCTGCTCTGGGTGTTGGTTGTTTCAACTTTTGCTCTGGTCGTCTTTCAAGATCTCGGTGCCCGAATTGGCGTTGTCACTCGCCAAGGTCTTATTGGGTTAGTCCGCCAAAAGTATGGAGCACGTGCCGGTAGCTTCAGCGCGGTAGCTTTGATCTTGGCAAATCTCGGAACAATGACTGCGGAATTCGCAGGTGTCGCTGCTGCTGGACAACTTTTTGGAATCTCCAGGTACATCACTGTTCCTCTTACTGCGCTATTTATTTCCGGGCTAGTCTTACGAGGAACATTTAAAAAAGCAGAGCGTGTTTTCTTTGCGCTATCGGCAGTCTTTATCTCTTACCTGATCGCAGGTTTCATGTCCCACCCACATTGGGGGAGTGCATTTCGTGGAATGGTTGTTCCATCAATGCCTTTTAATCGCGGAGCGATTAATATCGCAACGGCAACTCTCGGAACGACGCTGGCTCCATGGGGGCTGGCATTTATTCAATCCTATGCAGTTGATAAGCGCCTTACGCGTTCGGATTTGAAATTGCTTCGAGCTGATGTTTGGGTTGGATCCTTACTCACTGGCATCATTGGATTCTTCGTGGTTGTTACTTGCGCAGCTACCCTTAATCACGAACACATTACAAATATTACCGATGCATCGCAGGCTGCGAAGGCGCTTCAACCATTAGCTGGAACTTTGGCTAAAGACATCTTTGCAATCGGAATTATTGGTGCCGCACTTTTGGCCGCCTCAATACTTCCACTTTCTACTGCCTATTCAGTCAGTGATCTCACTGGGTCACCTGCCGCTCTTGATGACAAATTTGAAGAGGCGCCACTTTTCTATCTAACTTTTGCTGCAATCACCTTTGTTGCTGGTGGATTAATCATGATTCCAGGGGTCTCGCTCATCTGGATCTTGATCTCTTCTCAAATTCTCAACGCTATATTGCTGCTTCCACTTTTGATATACATGTTTGGAATTGCACGAGATAAGAAGTTGATGGGCGAGTTCGCCGCTGGGCCGCGTGCACTGACGCTCTATGGATCAATCATTCTGGTCGTTGCGGTATGCGTATTGTCACAATTCTGGTTTATTTTTAACCTGTGACGGCAGATATTCACGACCATTCCGCCCTACCTAAAGGGCGGGATATCCCCTTTCTCCTTGCTGGAATATTTGGTATCGGCTCCTCTGGACCGTTGATCGCCAAAAGTGCCATGCCTATTTCCACCTTGATCTTCTGGAGAAACTTAGGTGGGGCACTGATCATGGCTCCTTATGCGATTAAATCTGGTGAACTTTTGCACAAGGCTAATCGCCGCCTGATTGGGATTTCAGTGATTGCCGGACTCTTTCTTGCTGCCCATTTCTTGGCTTTTTTTGCAGCCATGCGCTTCACCTCTGTAGCGGCCGGAACCGCTCTTGCCGCGCTACAACCTATCTTCGCCGCGCTTTATATGAAGTTTCGGGGAGGCCGAATCAGTTCCCACTCACTCATCGGGATGCTCATCGCCTTCGCCTCTCTCTTTTTGATTACTGGAGTTGATTTTGTGGTATCCACTCGAGCATTTGTCGGGGATCTCTTCGGAATTCTCTGCGGAGCCCTCTCCGCTGCCTATGTGATTATGGGATCTCGAGTACAGAAATCGCTTTCGACTTCGACATATACAACTGTGTGCTTTTTTACCTGCGCAATTTCAACT
>JAYTQV010000002.1:0-6131 GCA_043746515.1 Actinomycetes bacterium
TTCCCGCCTTAAAGTTCAATATTATTGATGGCGCAGATATTGTCGTTGTAGCGGCTTCTGGTACGACAGGCGCTGGTCGCAAGGCGAGTACAAATCTTCTTGCAAGCGAAGTAATGGGTTCTTTATCGTCATATAAATTTGGCGGAACTCATCAACACACTCCGGAAATAGAAGAGACATTAACCTCTATTTGGGGTTCGCAGGTAAAAATTTCCTTTACTCCCGTTTTGGCTCCTATGCCGCGGGGAATACTTGCGACCATCACTGCGCCATTAAAAAACCGTCAAACAAATGATTCGGTACACGAGATCTACTCATCTCACTATAACGGTGAGGCTTTTATCACTGTCTTGCCCCAAGGACTTCTACCTAAAAGTTCCAGCGTGATTGGTTCCAATTTCATTCAACTCCAAGTGGCGGTGGATGAACATACGAATCGATTCGTTGTTTCAGCGGTACTCGACAATTTGGGAAAAGGCGCGGCTTCCCAAGCGATTCAAAATGCTAATTTGATGGTGGGCTTACCAGAAGGAGCGGGATTGTTTTCTATAGGTATAGGTTCATGATTGTTATCAAATATGGAGGGCACGTGCTCGAAAGTTCTAGTCAGAACGATGTCATCATTGAGACCATCGCGAAATATCATCAATCGGGTGGAAAGGTTGTCATAGTTCACGGCGGAGGTCCAGCCATATCTGCAGAACTTCTTATTCATAGCGTTGAATCCAGCATGTTTGGGGGATATAGGGTAACGACACCTGAAGTTATGCACGTGGTTCAAGAAACTCTCTCCGGAACTGTGTTGCGAAATTTAACAAATGCCTTTATCCGCTGCGGAGTGAATGCTGTGGGTATTTCATCAGGAGATGGGGGAACTCTGCGGGCTCGCAAGTTCATGCCAATCGTCAATGGATTAGAAACTGATGTCGGATATGTAGGAGAGGCGGATGTTGTAGATCCAAAGTTCCTCGAACTGCTTTTGGACAATGGTTATCTGCCTATCATTTCCCCGGTTGGGGTTCAGAGTGACGGTGTTGCGCTCAATATAAATGCGGATATTGCAACAGGTTCAATTGCAGGGGCGTTAGGTGCTCAAGAGGTTCTGTTTATTACTGATGTTGCTGGTATCTATAGAAATTGGCCAGATCCGTCCTCCATTATTGAAGAGATTTCCTTACAAGATTTAATTGAAATTGCACCATCTTTTTCCGACGGGATGGCTCCGAAAACCAAGGCAGTCATTACCGCATTGTCATCGGGGGCCAAAATTGCTCGAGTGATCGATGGTTCAAATAACTACAACATAGAAAGGGCCTTCGCCGGTACGGGAGGTACGGTGGTTGTGGCATGAATACCCAAGAACGCTGGCACAGCTCCATGCAAAATAATTATGGAGTTCCATCCCTAACTCTTGTTAAGGGAGAAGGTCTCGAAGTGTGGGACGAGAAGGGAAAGCGGTATCTAGATTTCCTCGGTGGGATCGCGACAAATGTACTAGGACATTCACACCCCGCGATTGTTAAAGCGGTGTCAAAACAGATTGAAACTCTCTCTCATGTGAGCAATCTCTACGCTCATCAACCTGGAGTTGAACTCGCCGAAAAATTACAAGAGATTACAAAAGACTCTTCAGCACGCGTCTTTTTCTGTAATTCAGGTGCTGAGGCAAACGAAGCCGCAATCAAATTATCACGATTGACGGGGCGCAAAGAAATTGTGGCCGCCGTAGGAGCTTTCCACGGACGCACAGCTGGCGCTCTCTCAATCACCGGGCAACCTGGAAAACGAACTCCATTTGAACCGCTACTACCCGGAGTTAAGTTTGTTCCCTATGGTGACAGTAAAGCTATTAACAAAGCGGTGTCGAAGCGAACCGCTCTCGTTATTTTGGAGGCAATTCAAGGCGAAAATGGGGTGATCGTGCCACCTTCTGGTTATCTTCAGGAGGTAAGAAATGCGTGCGATAAGTACGGGGCCTTGTTTGCGATTGATGCGGTCCAAACTGGAATGGGACGGACGGGTGAATGGTTCGGCTTTGAATCCGAAGAAATCATGCCAGACATCATTACCCTGGCTAAAGGGCTCGGAGGCGGATTACCCCTGGGAGCCATGATCACGGTAGGAAGCAATGTTCCAGCGTTTAAGCCCGGTGAACACGGTTCCACCTTTGGCGGTAACCCGGTTTCATGTGCAGCAGCAGTGGCTACCATTAATTTCATTCGAAAAAAGGATCTATTGTCCAGGGTCGCGATAGATGGCGAATTTTTGAAAGCAAAATTACTTAAAGCTCCAGGTGTTCTGGATGTTCGAGGCAGGGGTCTGTTACTAGGGATTGTTTTGGATTCAAGCATCGCTCCTGCAGTTTTTGAAAAGGCGATGTCCAATGGCTTACTTCTCAACGCCCCAGCAAAGGACGTTATTCGAATCGCTCCAGCTCTTATAGTTTCCAAAAAACAGCTTCAAGAATTTGTAGAAATATTCTCTCGTTCACTTGATGAGGTGCTTAATGGTTAGTCCGTCAAATAGTCCAACGTGGAAGAGACATCAAATTGTGTCGGCTTTAATAAGAGCGGGAAAAATTCATTCTCAAGCCGATGTGGTCAGAGAGTTAAAGAAGAGGGGCCTAGAAGTTACTCAAGCTACAGCGAGTCGTGATCTTCGTGAACTAGGAGCGATGAGAGCCAAAACGCGTAGCGGAGAATCTCATTATGTTTTGGAAAGTGCAGGTAACTCACTCGCTGGAAACAATCTAGTGCTCTCCGTTTCTGCAAGCGCAAACACTGTAGTCCTTCGTACTAAGCCGGCCGCAGCGCAATTCATTGCAAGTACCCTTGATGCCGCGATTGGAGCGGATGAACTCAAATCAGCAATTGGAACAATTGCAGGAGACGACACGGTATTGGTCATTTCTCGCACAGCTACTGGTGGATCAGCCTTGGCCAAGAAGATTTCACAACTTTTCGGAAAGGGCGAATGATGGCACTTTGGGGTGGACGATTTGCAGAAGGTCCTAATGAGTCTGTTATAAAGCTTTCCCGTAGCGTTGATTTTGATTGGCGCTTAGCGCCTTACGACATCCGTGTAAATGTTGCCCATGTCGCTGGTTTACACCGTGCAGGGGTGCTTGATCTTGACGATTCTTCGCGAATTATTGCGGCGCTTCAACTCCTTGGAGAGGAGATTGCGACTGGGGAATTTAGTTTCAGTGACTCTGATGAAGATGTCCATAGCGCTGTCGAACGTGGTCTCGTGGCCAAATTGGGAGAGTTAGGCGGTGCATTTCGTGCTGGTAGGTCTCGTAATGATTTGGTTGTGACAGATTTTAAACTCTATTTGATTGACCATCTGTTGGAGGTGGCACAAGAGACGGCGCTACTTGCAGAAACTATTGTCCACGTTGCACTTCGTAATATGGATGTCATTGCTCCTGGATTTACTCATCTGCAACATGCGCAACCAATTCTTTTTTCTCACGAACTTTTGAAACACTGCCATGCACTTCTCCGCGATATAGATCGTATGAAAGATTGGTTATCACGTAACTCCATCTCACCATTGGGTTCGGGTGCTCTGGCAGGTTCCGCTTTGGTTCCTAATCCAGAAATTATTGCGGCTGATCTTTCATTTCATGGTGTAACTCGAAATAGCATTGATGCGGTAAGTGATAGAGATTTCGTGGCTGAAGCGCTCTTCATTTTTGCAATGCTAGGAGTTCATCTCTCCCGTATTGGAGAAGAGTTCACCATCTGGAATACCCAAGAGTTTGGCTGGGTGAGTCTGGATGATGCATTCTCAACGGGATCATCAATCATGCCTCAGAAGAAGAATCCGGATATTGCGGAATTGGCGCGAGGAAAATCTGGACGATTTATCGGCAATCTCACCTCACTGCTTGTTACCTTGAAAGGGTTGCCCTTTGCATACAATCGCGATCTTCAAGAGGACAAGGAACCGATTTTCGACTCAATTGAACAACTATTGATTTTGCTTCCAGCTTTTAGGGGGATGGTCGAGACTGCCAGATTTAACGGGGATCAGATCTCTTCTGGAACTTTGACAGGTCACGCATTAGCCACAGAAATTGCAGATTTTCTGGTCCGCAAAGGTGTTCCATTTGCTATCGCACATGAAATATCAGGGAAAGCAGTTGCTAAAGCAGAGGAGCGAAGTGTCGAGGTTCACGAATTGAGTGATGAAGAATTTTTCACTATTGATACTCGCCTCACGGGGGAGTTGAGGTCTTCTTTGAGTGCTCAAGCAGCGATTGAATCTAGGTCATCGATCACCGGCACATCTACAAAAAGTGTAAGAGCCCAGATGGGTCAACTAGAAGCCAAGAATCGTGGATATTTCAGTTGGATTGCCAGCGAACGCAAACGCTTTTCGGGCATGATGGGGTCATGAGCGCAGAACTATTAGCCGATCTGGAGTGGCGAGGACTTATTGCCCAGTCCACAGACCGTGAAGCACTTCTTCAAGAACTTACGAGAGGATCTACATCCTTCTATATTGGATTTGATCCAACCGCTCCCTCACTCCACCTTGGTAATTTAGTTGTCCTTTTGGCTATGAGGCGATTTCAGATTGCGGGTCATAAACCTTTACCTCTCGTTGGAGGCGCCACAGGGTTAGTAGGAGATCCGAGTGGCAAAAATGAAGAGAGAACCCTCAACGAGGCCAATGTCGTAGAACAATGGGTAGGACGTATTCGACATCAATTATCTAAATTTTTAGATTTCGAAAATGGATACAACGCAGCAGTGATGACTAATAATTTGGATTGGACGAAACCCCTATCAGCCCTCGAATTATTACGCGATATCGGAAAACATTTCAGTGTTAATCAGATGCTCGCTAAAGATAGTGTTTCAGCACGTTTGGAAGGGGGCGGAATTAGTTACACCGAGTTTTCATATCAAATTTTGCAAGCCTTTGATTTTTTAGAACTCTATCGTCGCTTTAATTGCACTTTGCAACTAGGAGGCAGTGATCAGTGGGGAAATATTGTCGCTGGCCTTGATTTGATACGAAAAGTTGAAGGCGCCTCAGCTCACTGTTTGACGATTCCTCTTCTGATGAAGAGCGATGGAACGAAGTTTGGAAAGACCGCAGGGGGGAGTGTGTGGCTCGATCCCGAAATGACCTCTCCCTACGCTTTCTACCAATTCTGGTTGAATAGTGATGACGCTGATATACCTCGCTATCTCAAAGTCTTTTCCTTCAAGAACCATCAAGAGATCGAAGAATTAATCCAATCGCACTCTTCCAATCCAGGTGCTCGTGAAGCGCATAGGGCCTTGGCTCGAGAGATGACCATTCTGGTTCATGGTGAGGGGGAGTGCGATGCGGCCGAAAAGGCCGGCAAGGCACTTTTTGGGCAGGGAGAGCTCGCCGACCTCGATGAGAGAACCTTGGAATCTGCTTTATCCCAACTCCCCAGAACTACCGTTGCCTCAGGTGAGCTGATTCCGACTTGGGTTGATCTTTTGACCGCAGCAGGAGTCGTAGATTCCAAATCGGCTGCTAGGCGGATCATTAAAGAAGGTGGCGCATATCTCAATAACCGAAAGGTGAGTGCAGAGGATTTTGCTCCGACCGAGAATGATCTATTTTTCAGACGTTTTTTACTACTGCGAAAAGGCAAACGGGATTTGGCGGCAGTTGAAATCGTTTGAACTATTCCGCTCAAAATAACTGATGCATTAATAAAGCCTTGATTTATATTGGGTTTTAAGCCATTAAGGATTAAATATCAAAATCATGCTGGTTAAGAAACACCGAGAGTATGGTGATTTGACCCTTAGGGGTGGTTCGGGTTATGGTTCGTCCTCGCTCGCGTAACGGACTGAAAAGAGGCCGTGCGACGACAATCTGCTCTTCAACTTGTGTTTGGTCCTGGTCTTTGTGAAATTGACCTAAGGTCCTTAGTGCATTAAGTTAAGCAGTCTGCCCTGTGAATGGTGAGAAATCACCGTGAATGGAGCGCGCTCGTACCTTGAGAACTCAACAACGTGCAAAAATCAATGCCAATCAAAGGGCTTATATAGGCGTGTTCGCATGTCTGTAGTAAGTCCAAATTCCTTTGTATTTTCTCTTTTTGAGATCATTACAAAACAAAAACAATTGGTAAA
>JAYTQV010000003.1:0-11412 GCA_043746515.1 Actinomycetes bacterium
TCAGAATCCACTTTGATAATTCCATTGACGACATCACTTCCTGCAAGAGCCCCAGTTAATGGTTTCCCGTTGTAAGTAACTGCCACTTCGCTAGCACCAGCCGACAATGGCTTTAGGATCATGTAAACCTTTGAGGCATCGAAATGTTCCGTGAGCGTTGCCCCCTTACTGGCTTGCGCATATTCGGGGGCAATGGTCCATGTTCCCCCGAATGAAAATTGATCAAGCGGAACCGACTTTTGAAGCGGAATCGTAAAAGTTCCGTTTGGATAATTGGGTTCAGGGTAGCCATATTGCGCACGATTACTTCCAAAATAGGTTTCCGGAGTGATCTGTCCTTGTGGAGTCATATCGGGAAGATCTGAAGGAGCAACAGTCACTTTATGACCAGCGCCAGATAGAAGGGTGCGAATCGCCTGTTCGGTTTCTGAATAATTTCCCTCACCGAATTCAGTCCTCCGTATCTTTCCGGTTGCATCGATCAGATACTCAGCTGGCCAGTATTGATTGTTGTAGGCGTTCCACGTGGAGTAATTGTTATCAAGAGCAACAGGGTAAGGAACTGAGAGGCGTTTAATGGCCGAACTCACATTGCCTGCATCCTTCTCAAATGCAAATTCTGGAGTATGTACTCCAACGACTTCAAAGCCCGATGAGTGATATTTGTTATACCAAGCCTCGACATGCGGAAGTGTGCGCAGACAGTTGATGCAGCTGTAGGTCCAGAAGTCGACGAGTACTACTTTACCTTTCAAGGAGGCCAGGGTTTCTGGAGCAGCTGTGTTTAGCCACTTTGAGAGACCAGTAAATTCGGGCGCCGTAGTGTTTTGATTGAAAAGACCTGTGGCATTTGTATTTGCACCGGTGGGAATTTGCTTTGTTCCTTTTAGTTTTGCTAGAGCCTTGGTAACGCTCGAGGTACGTTCAATACTCGTTAAGGCATTCGTGTAAGAAGGTGCAGCGCTCAGTAAATTTGCCTCAAGAGTCTTGTCATAGTTCGTGTAAATTGCGACCGCAGTCAAAATCATCACCATTCCCGAAACAATTTGAATGCGCCCGGTGTGCTTAGACATAAAACGAGATTTAGCTAGAACCTTCTGTCCACCAACTGCGAAACCAAAGAGTGGAATCGACACTCCAAGCACATAGAAAAAGGTGACTACAACTGTTTGAAATGAAACTTTGTTACTTCCGGCTAACACTGCGACCGACGCTAAGATCGGACCACTACATGGAGACCACACAATTCCAAGGACGACTCCGGTTAAAAATCCACCGCGAAAATCACTGCGCTGATTTTTTCCCAGTCCTCCGAATCGACCACTAACGCGCGAGATAGACGCTTCCATCCGCCGAGAAAGCGCCGGGACTATCATCAAAAATCCGATGATAAGGAGTACTGCTACTGCGAGCTTACGCAAAACGTTTGGGTTTAATCCAAAAGAACTCTCTAACGCGGAGATTGCCAAGGTAAAAAATGCATACGAGAGCGCAACTCCGGCGGTGATACCAAATGGACGTCGCTTAGATTTAGATTGAGTTACATCGGCAAGCACAATCGGCAAGAGCGGCCAAATACAAGGTGCGAGAATCGTGAATAGTCCTGAAATAAAAGCGACAGCGTAAAGAACGATCATTGCTTAACTCCCAACGTAGGTGCATCACTTGTCACTGGATTGACCCGGCGATGTTTGTTATAAAAGACCTTGCTTTTCCGCAACATCCCACAATGAGCCATGTCGCACCACTTGCGAGACTTGTTCTTGCTCTCATCGATATAGAGAGCATCACAGTCCTCGCCGGCACACTTTTTGACTCGCTCTAACTCAACCGTAACAAGAATCTCCTCGACCAGCAGAACGAATTCGCTCATCTTTTTGGCACTTCCTGAAATTCCCACTAGTTCGAAACCAATTTTCGCGGTACTGGGCTTGAGCCTCCTGTACTGATGCGCCTTGCCCGTTAATTCGCCAAACCGCTTCATTATTCTGGTATCGAAATTCTTCTTAGAGGCAACGCACGCAAGAACATCTCTGAGAACTGCCAGATCCGAATTGGGTTCGAGCTCATCCTCATTAATGGCTGCTAAGAGCTCTGGGAATTTCACTATCTTAGAATGACAGAAAGGAGGGTAAAAAGCAACCACCTAAATGCTTTTTACTGGTTGCCTCTTAAAAGATAGCTCCATGGTTTCACTCCGTGGCTAGGCTTTTCCAAAGCGCCGCTCACGTTGGTTGTAGATTTCGATAGCATCCCAAAGGGTGGTTCTATCAACATCTGGCCACAAAACATCCATGAAGATCATCTCGGCATAGACAGATTGCCAGGGTAAGAAGTTTGACGTCCGCTCCTCCCCGGATGTGCGCAGAAAGAGATCGACATCGCTCATCCCCGGGTTGTACATAAATTTTTCAAGAACTTTTTCGGTAATCGACTCGGGATTGATGTTCTTATCGGATACTGCACGTGCAATAGATTTAACTGCGTCCAGAATCTCAGTTCGCCCTCCATAGTTCACGCACATGTTCAGCGTGAGTGTCTTATTGCTTTTCGTAAGTTCCTCTGCTTCTTGCAACTCCGAGATGACTGATTTCCATAACCTGCCGGGCTTACCGACCCAGCGCACACGCACACCTAGCGCATGCATCTCATCGCGACGTCGGCGCAGGACATCACGATTAAAACCCATAAGGAATTTCACTTCTTCGGGACTACGCCGCCAATTCTCGGTAGAGAATGCATAGGCGCTAATTTCTTTCACACCAATGGCAATCGCGCCGTGCACAACATCGAGCAGCGCAGCTTCTCCCGCTTCGTGCCCCGCGGTCCGAGGCAGCCCACGTTTCTTTGCCCAACGACCATTGCCATCCATCACAATCGCAACATGATGTGGAACGTTTGAAACCTTTGGAGGCTTCGGCGAATTCATTATCAGGCTCTCTCTACTAGTGGCAGGCTACGCAGGCCACGTTCTAAATGCCATTGCAGGTAAGCAGCAATGAGACCTGAAGCTTCGCGGCGATAGCGATGCTCACTCGCGCTAGCAAATTCCCAATTGCCACTGAGCAATTGCTGCATGAGCTCTAGTGTCTGAATATGAGGGGTAGGTGCGGCGCTGGGTTTGCACTCGGTGCAGACAATTCCGCCTCCGACAAGTGAGAAATATTTATGAGGACCTGGTGCATCACATCGCGAACAATTACTTAGCGAAGGGGCGTAACCAGCTACGGCCAGTGAGCGCAATAAGAAGGCATCCAGAATGAGTGAGGGATCGTAGGTTTCATGAGCGAGCGCTCTGAGAGCTCCGACTAATAATAGATATTGTTGTAGCGCTGGCTCATGTTCATGCGATACAAACCGCTCAGCGGCTTCTAAGATTGCGGATGCGACTGTCCATCTCTGATAATCAAGTGACAAGCTATCGCCATAATTTTCTATTCCAACAGCCTGTGTCACCGTCTCCATCGACCTACCGGAATAGAGCTGGAGATCAACGTGGGAGGCTGGTTCAAGGCGGGCTCCCCAACGCGATTTTGTTCTGCGCACGCCTTTGGCTACCGCTCGAATTCGCCCATGTTCTCGGGTAAAAAGGGTAATAATGCGATCGGCCTCCCCCAGTTTCTGAGTTCGAAGCACAATGGCTTGATCACGATAGACCGACATAGGTCCACCGTATCGCCTCTTACTGTCGCAAACCGCGATTTAGAGCTGAGACGACCGCTTTAAGGGCTGCAGTGGTGGTACTTGGGTCAATTCCAACGCCCCAATAGGTACGTCCGCCTACTTCACACTCAAGATAAGCCGCCGCGCTGGCGTCTCCGCCCGCGGAAAGAGCGTGCTCGTAATAGTCGAGAACTCGGACCCCAGCCCCGCCTACGTACTCGTTCAATATATGGACGAAGGCGGCGATCGGTCCGTTTCCCTCACCGCTCAAGGTGTTGATAACCCCTCTATCGGAGATATCTATGGTCAGTTTTACATCCTCGTCCATATGGCTGCTTTGAGATAGACCTACCAACTTAAATCTGCCCCACTGATTATCGGCGGCAGGGAGATATTCATCTTCAAATATTTTCCAAAGTTCTGCGGGAGTAACCTCCCCACCCTCGGCGTCGGTCTTGGATTGAACCACTTGTGAAAATTCGATCTGCAAACGACGAGGTAGGTCAAGGTGATGCTCATTCTTCATTAAGTAAGCAACACCGCCTTTACCTGACTGAGAATTTACGCGAATTACTGCCTCATAGGAGCGGCCAATATCTTTCGGATCTATCGGTAGGTATGGCACTGCCCATGTGTGTTGGTCTACATGTCGACCCGCAGCTTGCGCATCGCGGTGCATATGTTCTAAACCTTTTTTAATGGCATCTTGATGTGAGCCAGAAAATGCGGTAAACACCAGATCTCCGCCGTACGGATGGCGCTCCGGGACGCGCAACTGATTGCAGTACTCGACCGTTCGTCGAATCTCATCGATGTCAGAGAAATCAATATATGGATCTATTCCGTGACTGAACAGATTGAGTCCAAGTGTTACCAGACAGACATTTCCTGTTCGCTCTCCATTCCCAAATAGCGTCCCCTCGATGCGATCGGCGCCGGCAAGATACGCCAACTCTGCCGCTGCAACTCCAGTACCGCGATCATTATGAGGATGTAAAGAGAGCACCACCGAATCGCGATACTTAAGATTGCGATTCATCCATTCGATTGAATCTGCATAGACGTTGGGAGATGCCATCTCTACCGTTGCAGGAAGATTGATTATGGTTTTATGTTCTGGAGTTGGTTTCCAAATATCATTTACTGCATCGCACACTTCTTTGGCATACTCGAGTTCTGTTCCAGTGTATGACTCGGGACTATATTCAAAGAAAATCGTAGTTTCGGGGACCGTAGAGATGAGGTCCTGACAGATCTGCGCACCATCGGTGGCGATCTTTTTAATGCCCTCTTTATCTTGTCCAAAGACAACGCGACGTTGCAGAGTAGATGTTGAGTTGTAGAGATGAACCACCGCTTGTTTGGCACCCTTGATGGACTCAAAAGTTCTCTCAATTAAAGGGCGGCGAGCTTGAGTCAGTACCTGAATCACGACATCATCTGGAATCAGATTTTCTTCAATAATTTTTCGTACGAAATCGAAATCAAGTTGTGAGGCACTGGGGAAGCCAACTTCAATCTCTTTGTAACCCATCTTGACTAATAAATTGAACATGGTGAGTTTGCGGTGTGGATCCATGGGGTCGATGAGCGCTTGGTTACCATCACGAAGATCCACTGAACACCATTGTGGGGCCTTGGTGATGCGCCTTGATGGCCACGTCCGGTCGACTAAATCCACTGGAATGAAAGGTGCATAGCGATGCACCGGCATGGTCGAAGGTTGTTGATCTGGAAATTTCATTTTCTGCTCCTTTTAATAGCGGGATTTTGTCTGTAACCGGCAAGACAAATACCCCGCTAGCGAGGTGACCGGTTAGTTGGCCCCGCGGCGGCAGCGAAGGAGGAGGCTGCTCTTGTTCATGAGAGCAGGTTACTAGAGCCCATGAGCGGCAGCAACAGCCGCATATCTAATCTGCCCATCGTGCACATTTAATCCGGATCCCAGAGCAGTATCGCTAGAAACAGCCTGCTCCCAGCCTAAATCTGCGATTGCGAGCGCATACTTGATGGTGGCATTTGCTAGAGCATATGTTGAGGTGGCAGGTACAGCACCGGGCATATTTGCTACACAGTAATACAAGGATTCATGAACTTTGAATGTGGGTTCGGCGTGCGTAGTCGCTCGTGACCCCTCAAAGCAACCACCTTGATCAATCGCGACATCGACAAGGACTGAACCGGGTTTCATCTTGGCAACCAGGTCTTGCGTAACAAGTTTTGGTGCCTTAGCACCAGGTACCAGCACCGCTCCCACAACGAGATCAGCTGCCATACATTGCTGCTCGATTTCGTACTTGGAAGATGCCAGCGTTTTTACTTGTCCCGCGAAGACCTGGTCTATCTCGGCTAATCGCGCCAAGTTGAGATCAAGAATTGTGACATCGGCGTGCATGCCGTGAGCGATTGTGGCGGCGGCAACCCCAACAACTCCCCCACCCAAAATAACTACTTTGCCTGGACGCACTCCTGGAACTCCGGTTAACAAAACTCCGCGTCCACCCTCGGGGCGCTGTAACGCAGTTGCACCGACCTGAATAGACATGCGACCAGCTACCTCAGACATTGGTGCCAGCAGCGGAAGATGATGGTTGAGCTCAACTGTCTCGTAGGCGATTGCGGTAACTCCCTGGCTCATCAGTGCAAGAGTAAGTTCTCGGTCTGCGGCTAAATGGAGGTAGGTAAAGAGAATCTGGCCCTTTCTCATTTTGGGGTACTCGCTGGCGATGGGCTCTTTCACTTTCATAATCATGTCAGCGCGTTGCCAAACCTGATCGGCAGTTGGAACGATCTGGGCTCCCGCTGCGACATACTCCTCATCGCTAATTGCTGAGCCCACTCCAGCTCCACTTTCAATGAGGACGGTATGGCGAGCGCTCAGGGCATGAGCACCTGAAGGGGTAAGAGCAACTCTAGATTCGTTATTTTTGATCTCTTTTGGCACGCCAATAATCATGAGCGTGATGGTACTCCGACCTAGCCGCCCATTATCCGAATAGCGCAGCGCAGATTTTAGGGTGTAGCTCAGCACGCATCTGAGTAAAAGTCGATGGCGGCCAGCCTGCCGCAAAGGTACGCCTCAATAGTTTTGCCATTTGATACTTCGGGGTGTCCTCAAGTGCCCTATCGAGTGCCCTTTGAGCCAAAGCACCATCACCTCGTTCATAAGATATCGTGGCAAAGATGACAGCGACGGGAGCGACATACCCCTTGGGTGCGATCCGAAGTAGCCAACGCCACATATCCCAAAGTTGCTCACTGGTCTCTTCGGTGGTCATCCCCATCGCGTAATCGCGTACCTGCAAATCAAGCAGTCTTACGAGCATTAATGCCAAGAGCGCCTTATCTTGAACAAAACCTATTCGGTTAAATTCAAGTGCAATCTCATTAACCGCATAGGCACCCTCTCTTTGAAAATCTGTCACGTTCTCCTTCTCATAATTTATGACGCCAACCTTCTTAATGGCTCTGACTAAATCTTTATCAATCGGTTCGGCCGCGATTGATTTTTTCATCTGATCCAAATCCAAAAAGGGTAATGGATTTCCTTGCGCTACTTGCTCTGCAGTTACGCGACTGTCATGCATGAGCGGTACTGGGCTACCCTCAGGTGGGCAGCACGCGGAATCCTGGCACAGCGTGGATCTAAAACGAGAACCCCAGACTTCGAGGCATTCTTTCACCTCTATGTTATGAGAGGAGATGGTCGCTCGAACTGCTGACAGCGGATCTTCTAAATTCAAATTCTCTGGCAAATATCCAACAACGATTGCCTCAGTGGCCTCTTCTCGAAGCAGATGAGATGTGATCAACTTGCTCGTTACGAGCAATTGATCTGAATCTGGAAAATCTACTCGCATTGCCATAACCACTTTATTTTCGCGTAGCGCCATAGTTACTAATGAATCTTGAGGATGATACCCGACCATAAATGGCACGGCGGCCAGTAAATCGCGTGGTGAGGTGAGTTCAGTTGCGGTATGTGTTGTCATGGCTTAAAGATGGCGCGAAGAACGGTCACGATAATTATTGCTAAAAATGAAATGTGCATAACCTCACCTTGTGAAATCGGTTGGGCCAGGTGATACCTGGATCGAAGCGGATGTGTTGTGAACTATGGCACCGCCGAGAACGGGAAGCACTGCGCCTTGTGCGGCCCATGAACCCGCCCAAGAGATCGCCAAGTTAACGGTGTAGTTACCCGCAGTTTTATACGTGTGCGTGATAGTCGAATTGGGATAAGGACCTCCAGCGCTTGTTGTTGAAAGCGTGGATCCATCTCCAAAGTTCCACACAAATGACGGGTTCATTAATACGTTAACCCCAACTCCCAAGATTGCAGTTGCAACTTGAAAAACGGAGTTGGTATCGCTCCAAAAGTAAACGGGCACTCCCGTGATCGCATCCTTATTTGGTTGATACAAAATCTTGCTACCAGGCAATAAACGGGTGATTTGGTCAGATAGCGAAAGCGCTGTGGTTACGACCTTCGCAATAGTTGATGGCTTCCTTCGAGGCACAGGATGGTAGGCACGATGAACTATTGGAACGGCTTTATAAGGTACCCATGTTTGTGGCTTTGGTTTACGCGGTCTGGGTTTCGCCGCAGGCCTTGGTTTGGGTTTCGCCGCAGGTCTTGGTTTGGGCTTGTAAGTGTGCACCGGTACAGGGTGTGGGATCACCGTTCTAGCCGGTCGATTTTGTTGCGCCGAAATGATCAGTTGATGGGTGTTGGGATCGGTGTAGACCTGGACACACGGGCCTAGGGCACAATGTGTCGCCATCATGAGACCTGCCATAAATATCATTACGCAAGGTTAGGTTTAAAGGATTTTCATCCACTATTGGCGCCGAGATGGCTGTGTACGCAGGCACATTGTGGAAAGTCATGCCACTCTAGGAACATGGCACACCGAGATGGCGATGGATGGCTTCAGTGCAGTTGTGGCAACAAGCATTGGGGCTTGAATGGGGCCGCTGGACTACTCATCGTCCGAGAGGGACGCATCTTGCTTCAACATCGTGCGCCATGGGTCCACAATGGTGATACTTGGGGAATTCCTGGTGGCGCGATAGATAGCCATGAATCGGTTCTTGAGGGAGCTAAACGCGAGGCACATGAAGAGCTCGGAATTGACGCAGATTTACTCGAACCCATTTACACCTATGTTGATGATCACGGTGAATGGAGGTATGAGACGATCATCGCCATCGCAAGTCCCGAGTTAATAGCGCACGAAATGAATGACGAATCTCAAGAAATCAAATGGGTTCATTTCCAAGATGTAGAGGTCATGCATCTTCACCCCTCATTCGCAAGACATTGGCCAACTCTAAAGACCCTGCTCGGAGAATTGCTTATTTAGTCGCTTTAATGACTCCTTAATAATGGCTCCGTCACTGGTGCGATAAAAAGGTGGCATGGAGTTAAGCAAGATTGATCCATATCTTTTTGTCACAATTCTAGAATCTAAAATTGCAACGACTCCTTTGTCATCAATTGACCGAATCAAGCGACCCGTACCTTGCGCCAACAAGAGCGCAGCGCGAGGAAGAGAGACTTGCATAAAACCGCTACCACCCGCTTCATCAGCCTTAGCCGTCCGCGCACTCATGACTGGTTCATCTGGTCGAGGAAATGGAATACGGTCAATCGCAACTAAGGTGCAGGCTGGTCCTGGTACGTCTATTCCTTGCCACAATGAAATCGTTCCCAGCAGAATGGATTGTGGATCTTTTGCAAATTTTTCCACGAGTGGACCGGCAGAGTCTCCACGACGTTGGGTGATAATCGGAAATTTCAGTTCAGCTAGGACACGGCGAAGATGCTCATCCGCAAGCTCTACACCACGCCACGATGAAAAGAGTGCCAAAGTACGACCACCGGCTGCTTCAATCAGCTCCCCTAGTTCGGTTAGTGCATCTCTGGCTGGGCCATCGCGACCTGGCTCGGCTAAATGTCGTGGCAGGTAGAGCATTCCTTGAGAAGCAAAGTCAAAGGGTGAACCCACATCAAGCATCTGCACATTAGCGGGATCAAGTGGCCCATTTCCTTCGTCTTGTTCTTCGTCTATCTCTTGACCAACTAAGAAACCAATGGATTTTGCTATTTGATCAAAAGACTTACCGATAGTCAGAGTTGCAGACGTTGCGATCACTGGAGATTCGGTAAGTAAATTTCGACGCAATACTTCAGATACCTCTAAAGGAGCCAAATACAGCGTTGAGAAGTTTGGCTCAAACCACATTACTTGATGTGCACCGGGGCGTAACATTTTTGAAGCGATAGTTTGAATTTCGGTAGTGGCACCTTTAACGCGAGCGCGCTGAGCCATAGAATCTGAATCAATCACATCAGAATCTGCATTGATGAGAGCAATAACTGATGCAGATGCTTCTTTGATTTTGCGAATCGGTGATTCCAATTGCTTAGGAAGTTCTGGTAATCGACCAACCTTTGCAGGATCGACGCGAGCATCCGCCGCAAAATCCGCTATTGCCTCCGCAAATTCATCAGCCGCTTTGTTAAATGCTTGTGTCGCCTTACTGGGAATATGTTTTGATGCCATCTTTGCGGCGCGCTCTACTCGGGCAGCAGTAAGTTCCTCTGTCACCGCTTGCGTTGTGCGATCCATAAATTCGTGGGCCTCATCCAAAATGATCGCATCACGCTCGGGCAATATCGGATGAGCATCCACAATTTCGATAGCGAGCAAAGTGTGATTAGTAACAACGACATCTGCAGTCTGTGCCTTGGCTTTAGCGGCTACCGCAAAACACTGCGATCCGAATGCGCAGTCATCTTTTCCTATGCACTCCCTACCAGATACGGAATTAGCGAACCACACCCTGCGATCAACTTCTGGGGCATCATCTCGATCTCCCGAGACTCCAGGTGTTTTAGCCCAAGCTTTTAATCGTTTTTGATCTTTCTCTAAAGCACCGATCTCCATCAAGTATTCACCCTCTGGATCTTGTTCAGCACCGTTCATCTTCTGCAAACACAGATAGTTTCCTACACCTTTATAGACAGCAAAGGTCAATTGTCGTTTCAAGACTTTTTCTAAGGCTGGTTGAATACGCGGGAGATCGCGTTCGACCAATTGTCGCTGTAAAGCGAGAGTGGCGGTAGCAACTAATACCTTTTTGCCGTGCACTAGCGCTGGAACTAAATAGGCTAAGGATTTTCCGGTTCCTGTCCCAGCTTGCACCAAGAGATGATGCCGATCATTGAGGGCGTTGGCAACTGCCTCCGCCATTTGTATTTGACCTTCACGAGGCTGTCCACCAATCGCCTCAATTGCTGCCGAAAGCGCTTCCCCAACCAACTTCATCTGGGTATTTTTTGCGCTGGTCATGCCTCAACCTTATACAAGAGATCAGACTGCCCATCTCTTCGTTCAAAGGGAAACTGAATAACTCTCGCAGTGAGCAATTGAGACCGATTCGTATTTTCACGATTTCTTACTATTAACATTGTTTTTCTGGCTGAAGCACCCATAGTCCGCAGTAATTCGTCGAATACCTAATGTGGAAATTTTTATTACGATCGGACGCTATTTTGAGCGCTCCTCCGCTATGGAATTGCCACCATCTATGATGATTGTCTGACCAGTTATATACGAAGCCTCAGTAGAACAAAGAAATGCAATCGCACTGGCCACTTCACGAGTACTCCCGGATCGACCCATCGGGGTTTTATGCCCAAGTTCCGATTCATCGCTCGTGGCCGAACTTGTTGCGATCCAA
>JAYTQV010000004.1:0-35007 GCA_043746515.1 Actinomycetes bacterium
GTCCGGGTGGGGACGTGAAGGTGGCCGACATGGCCTCTCCGCTTATCTAAAGGTAGGTAATTAAGATGGTTACGCGTTCTACTCCAGCTACTCCAGCTACTCCAGCGGTGAGAATTGATGTTCTCAAGACGTATAAGTTATTTATTGGCGGGGCATTTCCTAGGAGTGAATCTGGACGTGTCTATCCTCTTACAGGTTTGGATGGCGCGCATCTAGCTAATCCTGCGCTTGCCTCCAGAAAGGATTTAAGAGATGCAGTAGTGGCTGCTCGTAGCGCATTCACAGGGTGGTCACATGCAACTCCTTATAATCGTGGGCAAATTCTTTATCGAATGGGGGAGATCCTAGAAGGACGGCGAGATCAATTAATTTCAGAGATCGTGGCTCTAGAAGGAGTTACATCCAGAGCGGCTGCTGTGCAATTAAAAGAGAGCGTTGATCTCTTGGTTTGGTATGCAGGTTGGAGCGACAAGATTTCGTCGCTAGGTGGTTCTACTAATCCAGTTTCCGGCCCCTTTTATAATTTCTCTACCCCAGAACCTATTGGAGTTGTGGCAGCGTTTGCGCGAGCCAAACCTTCTCTACTGAATCTCATTGGTGCAATCGCCCCAATTATTGTCTCTGGAAATACTGCCGTCGTGATTGCATCTGAAAAATTTCCGCTACCCGCAATTACTTTTGCCGAAGTCTTGGCAACGAGTGATCTCCCGGCTGGAGTGGTGAATATATTGACTGGTAGCACGGAAGAGTTGGCACCATGGACCGCTTCACATATGGATATTGATGCTATCGATGCATCTGGGTTAACAGCAAAACAACTTAAAGAGGCACAAATATCTGGAGCCCAAAACCTTAAAAGAATAAAAATTCATACCGAATTGATGTCACCTGAGAAAATTTTAAGTTACATGGAAATAAAAACGGTGTGGCATCCGATTGGAATTTGACACCAGTCCTCACTACTCCTCACTAATCTTCTGGTATGCCGGCTTCACAAGTTCTTCAATGATAGATAGGCGTTCATCAAATGGTATGAATGCGCTTTTCAGCGCATTCACTGTCACTCGTTGTAGATCCAAAAAGGTCCAATCAAATGCATTGACGATGTGTTCCATCTCTTGTGACATTGAAGTTCCACTCATGAGTCGATTATCAGTATTGACAGTGATTCGAAATCGCATTTTCTCTAAGACCCCAATGGGGTGTGATGCATAATCTTTGACCGCTCCAGTTTGCAAATTAGATGTAGGACATAGCTCTAATGGAATTCGACGGTCTCGGACGTAGGCAGCAAGTAGTCCGAGTTTCGGGGCGCTCTTACTAAAGTCAATATCCTCAATGATCCGCACGCCATGGCCAAGGCGCTCTGCACCACATATGGAGATCGCTTGCCATATGGATGCTGGCCCATACGCTTCCCCTGCATGGATTGTGAAATGAGCATTCTCACCTTGCAAGTACGCAAAGGCTGAAAGATAATTTTTCGCAGGGTAGCCATCCTCAGGTCCAGCTATATCGAATCCCACAACATGCTGATCTCGGTATTTGACTACCTTGCGGGCAACTTCATCTGACCAGTTATTCTGGCGCAGGGCACATAGGATCTGCTCGACTCGGATGGTGAAACCTTCGGCTTGTGAGTCATTGATTCCTAGTTGAAAGCCCTCAGTTGTAGCCTCAATCACCTCATCGAGATCCAATCCTTCGCGGGTAAAAAGTTCAGGAGCACCCCGAACTTCGGCATAGACCACACCATCTCGAGCCAAATCAAGTGCCGCCTCTCGGGCAACGCGAACTAGGGCTTGGCGTGTTTGCATCAGAGCGATTGTGTGGTCAAAGGTTTCTAAATAACGCTCGAGAGAGCCAGAGTTACATGCATCAAAAAACCAATCTCCCAGCGCGTTAGCTTCATAATGGGGGAGTTTGGTGTAACCGATTTCGTGGGCAAGATCGATTATTGTCTGCGGACGAAGACCCCCATCTAGATGATCATGAAGTACCGCTTTAGGGATTCGCTTGATCTGTTCTGGGGTTGGCCTTCTCTCCAATGTCATACTGGTGAGTTTACCGAGATAATGTTACGAGATTCTTTCCAAGATCAGCGGTAGTCGATTAACGTTTTCTCCCGTGGCTGAAATTCTTACTGCTCCATCTAGCGCCTCCACGGCGCGTTCAAAGCGTGGAGTTTCATCAGTATGTAGAGTGAAGATTGGAGACCCCTCCTTAATCATCTCGCCTGGTTTTGCGTGAATCTCGATCCCTGCGCCAGCCTGAACCGATTCGCCCTGCTTGGAACGACCTGCTCCTAATCTCCACGCGCTGATACCGACGGCGAGAGCGTTCATCTCTAGAATTTCTCCGCTAGTTTGGGCGGTTACTACATGTTGCTCCCTGGCTCGCGGCAGCTCGGCGCTTGGGTCTCCACCTTGGGCGCTAATCATTTGGCGCCAGACATCCATCGCAGCCCCATTTCTTAAGGCATCGGCTGGATCCATAGTTTCCTTAATACCCGCGGCGCGCAGCATTTCACGAGCCATCACTAGAGTTAATTCGACAACATCGGCTGGTCCTCCTCCCGCCAGCACTTCGACAGATTCCCTTACTTCCAGCGCATTGCCAGCAGTCAAGCCAAGTGGCACATCCATGGCGGTTATCAGAGCTACACATTTAACTCCAGCTCTAATTCCTAGCTCCACCATGGTTTGAGCAAGCTCTCGAGCTTTTAGCGGATCACTCATGAAAGCTCCGTTCCCAGTTTTTACATCGAGAACGAGCGCAGAAGTGCCTTCAGCTATTTTCTTACTCATGATGCTAGAGGCAATTAAAGGCACTGCAGGAACGGTACCTGTGACATCACGCAGGGCATAGAGCTTCTTATCGGCTGGGGCCAGCCCCGTTCCTGCCGCGCAGATTACGGCTCCACATGCTTGAAGCACCGCAAGCATCTCTTCGTTACTCAGCGCTGCTCGCCATCCCGGTATAGATTCCAATTTATCTAACGTCCCACCCGTATGTCCCAGCCCTCGACCCGAAAGTTGAGGGACTGCTCCACCACAGGCAGCAACAAGTGGTGCAAGGGGGAGGGTGATTTTGTCCCCTACACCTCCTGTTGAGTGTTTATCGGCGGTTTTACGCGTCAGGGTAGACCAATTCATGCGCTCACCACTATTAATCATTGCATCTGTCCAACGCGAAATCTCTCTCATGTTCATTCCGTTGAGCAAGATAGCCATCAAAAGAGCTGACATCTGTTCATCAGCTACGACACCTCTCGTGTAAGCGTCCACAATCCAGTCGATCTGAGGATTTGTTAAATCACCTCGATCGCGTTTTGCGCTGATTATTTCAACGGCTGCAAATGGTTCAGTCATCAGTTTCCTCTACAAGAGTTGATCAGGGCCAAAGGCCCAGGGCAAGATTTCAGATAAGGGCAGTGCTCCAACAGGTGTCATTAAAAGACAGGTAGGTCCTCCATGTTCAAAGAGCAGCTGTCGGCAGCGGCCACACGGTGAGAGAAATGTTCCGGAGCCATCCACGCAGACGACTGCAATAAGTCTTCCGCCACCGGTTGCGATCAGTTCAGAGACCAATCCACATTCAGCACAGAGTGTCATTCCATAGCTCGCATTTTCAACATTGCACCCAGTAACAATTCGTCCATCATCGACGAGCGCCGCAACTCCCACAGGGAATTTGGAGTAAGGCGCATATGCCCGGGTCATGATCTCTTTTGCCTGAGTATGTAATTTTTCCCAATCAATAGCAAGAGGGATCAATGTGATTCCCCTCGTCTATACGGTGTTCCATCCGCAGCAGGTGCCCTCACCCGTCCCACAAATCCAGTGACCGCAATAATGGTGGCTATATAAGGAACCATCAGCATGAAGTCAGAAGGGATTGGTGTGCCAATAATTCCTAGAACACTCTGAAGGTTGTCTGCAAATCCAAAGAGCAATGCTGCGCCAACTGCGCCCCATGGCGTCCAACGACCAAAAATGAGAGCTGCCAGCGCAATGAAACCCTTCCCCGCTGTCATCTCCTTATTAAATGCTCCAACTCCACCAACGGTAAAATATGCACCTCCTAGCCCAGCCACCATGCCGGCGATCATGACATTCATGAAACGTAGACGATTTACCTTGATACCCACGCTGTCAGCAGCGGTTGGGTGTTCTCCCACTGCGCGAGTGCGTAGACCCCACTTGGTTTTAAAGAGCGAGAAATTAATAAAAACAACTACCGCATACATGAGGTAGACGATGATGCTTTGATCGAAAAGAATGGGACCAACGACCGGTATTTTCCAAAGGATTGGAATTTTAATTGCGGCAAGAGTTGGTCCTGAGTTCCATGTACTTTGATACGGGATAAGCAGTTTTTTGTATAAGAAATCTGTAATCCCATAAACCAATACATTTAATACAAAACCTAGGATTATCTGATCAATCGCAAAATTAATCGCAAATATAGCTAATAGTGTTGATATCAAACATCCTGCAAATGGAGCCACTACTAAACCAAAAAATGTTGAATGGGTAAGACTAGCTACCACTCCACTGACAAAGGCACCTGCAAGCAGTTGTCCTTCGATAGCGATATTTACAACTCCTGAGCGCTCGCTCAACACGCCTGCCATCGATCCAAAAATTAATGGAACAGAGAGGAGGAGCGCACCTTGGAGGAGCCCAGTAAAGGGAATAAATTTTCCGGCTGCTGCCCAAGAGAGGAATGACATCAAGATGCCCGCTGACCCTATAGTGCTGGCAGTCCTTATAGTTTTACCACCCCGATATTGCCAATATCCAAGTGCGCTCGCACCGAGCGCTATCACGCCAAAGATAAGCGAAGCGCTGCGTGAACCGATCACCCATTGCTGAATGAGAATCCATTCCTTATCCATCACAAAACCATAGGTAACAACCTGCCCTGATTTCTGCAAGATGCCGAAGAACAAAGTTGAGAGAATTGCTAAAGCAATCAATACAAATAAACTTCTGCGCCGCCGCCGCTCTGCCCCAGATGGAGATTTCATCCGTTCCAGCCTTTCGCAGCAAGATCACCAGAAGTTTTTAGGTTCTTCAATCTAAAGACCCATTTCACAACCGAAGGAGCGGCGATGAAGAGGACGACAAGTGCTTGGATTACAAGCACAATATCTATAGGTGTGCTTGTATTTGCCTGCATTGTTCCTCCACCGGCCCTTAGCGCACCAAAGAGAAGGGAGGCGAAGACTGTTCCCAATGGTTTTGCGCGACCCAAAAGAGCAACGGTAATTGCATCAAAACCAAAATTTCCCGCGGTTCCAGACGTTAGTGAGAAGTCACTTCCCAAAACATGAACTGCTCCACCAAGTCCTGCAAGAGCACCTGAGATAGCCATAACGGAAGTCATGACAAATGGAACGGATATTCCAGCAGTCTTTGCTGCCGCTGAATTGGCTCCCACGGCTCGGAATCTAAAACCCCACGTACTTCGAGAGAGCAACCACCAAACAAATACCGCTGCCGCTAACGCAACGAAGATTCCAAAATTGACGCGATAATTTGCGCCAGCCAAGTGCGGCATGCGGGATGAGGGCAGTACATCTGGCGAGATGGGATCGCGTCGGCCTGGTCGTAAAAATGCTGCGGTACCAAGAAGCCACATGAGAAAATAAAGTGCTACGTAATTGAGCATGATGGTGACAATTACTTCATGGGCCCCAGTTCTAGCCTTAAGGAGACCAACTAGTCCACCCCAGAGTGCTCCTGCCACGATCGCTGCTAAAACCGCAACAACCACGTGGACGCCTATGGGTAGGTTAAAGTGAAAGCCTACGTAAGAGGCAGCGATAGAGCCAAAGATAAATTGCCCCTGGGCTCCGATGTTAAATAATCCAGCTCTAAACGCTAACGCAACTGAGAGTCCAGCCAAAATGAGGGGAGCCGCGCTTACTAAGGTTTCTGAAAGTGGGTACCAGGCTAGCCATGAATCGTGAGGGGTGGCAAGGCTCGGGTTGTAAACAGAGCCTTCAAATAAGGCGAGGTAAGACTGCCAGACAGCTACTCCTCCTGATTTGATAAAGGCCCAAGGATGTCTAATTTGCTTCAAGGTATTTGAGTCCGAGAAGGTGATGAGTAATCCACCGAAGAACATAGCCAACAAGAAAGAGAGCGCTGGGAGAGTGAGCGCTCTAAAAGAAGAAGTCTTGAGAGAAAATTTATGCATGGACTACTCCCGCCATCAATAGTCCTAACTCTTGCGCACTCACTCCGGATGGAACAATTGCTAAGATCTCTCCCCGAAACATCACAGCGATTCGATCTGCAAGAGCAAGCACTTCATCCAATTCTGTACTAAATAATAAAACTGCTCTACCTGCATCACGTTCTTCCAAGATTCGCTTATGAACAAACTCAATGGATCCGACATCCAATCCGCGAGTTGGTTGTGAGGCAACTAGTAGTTTGACAGGACGTGATAACTCTCTGGCAAGAACTACTTTCTGCTTATTCCCTCCTGAAAGTGAGGAGACTGGGTCAGTCACGTACTGCAATCGAATATCGAATTCATCCTTTCTCTTCTCGGCCTCACTCAACACAGTTCCAGGAAACATTTGTATCCCTTTGGCATAAGGGGGTAGATCGTGGAGGTCAAGTATAAGATTTTCGGCAATCGACATCGAAGCAATCAGTCCATCTAATTCTCGCGATTCTGGCACAAAGGCAATTCCTGCATGCAATGACTCCCGAACAGATTTCCCGATGATCTCTTCAGAGCCTAATCGGATAGAACCGTTGGCATGTTCTTCGAGATTAACCATGGCTCGTGCCACTTCGGATTGGCCGTTCCCTTGCACTCCTGCTATCGCTAGCACTTCACCTGCTTTTACTTCAAAGGTAACTTTGTTGACGAGCACTCGACCAGTCACATCTCGAACAGTGAGGTCAGTGACCTCCAAGGCTACCTCCCCAATTCCATGAGCTCCTCGATCTGGAGATAGTTCGACTTCCCGACCTACCATGAGAGATGCCAATTCGTTTTGGGATGCCTGGGGGGAGGCGGTTCCAACAACCTTGCCACGACGAATAATTGTTATGCGGTCAGCTACGGCTTTGACTTCGCGCAACTTGTGAGTGATAAAAATTATCGAAGTACCTTGCTCTTTGAGCTGCTTCATTATTTTGAGGAGATCATCTGTTTCTTGTGGCGTCAGAACTGCAGTCGGTTCGTCCAAAATTAAAACTTTGGCATCATAAATTAAGGCGCGAATAATCTCTACGCGCTGCTGCACTCCCACCGGAAGTCCATCTATTCGATCATCAGGGTTGACATCAAAATTGAATTGATCGGAGACTCTTTTAATGCGTTCTCGCGCCTCACGTAAATCTAATGTGCCAGCAAAGCCACTTTTCTCGTGGCCAAGGACGATATTTTCGGCGACTGTAAAGACTGGAACTAGCATGAAATGTTGATGAACCATACCAATTCCCGATGCAAGAGCATCGCGTGGCTCCTTAATTATCTTAGCAACTTCATCCACAAAAATTTCACCAGCATCAGCCTTCACGAGTCCGTAGACAATGTTCATGAGAGTGGATTTACCGGCGCCGTTCTCGCCCAAGATGGCGTGAATCTCTCCACTTTCTACTCTCAGGTCAATAGCATCATTGGCAATAAGTGCGCCAAATGATTTGGTAATTCTACGAAGTTCAAGTGACACGCTGATCCTCCCTGATGGTTATTGAAAAAACCGAGAGAGTCAATGACTGACTCTCTCGGTTTTAACTTTCTAGGAATTAACTAATGCAAAACTACTTGACTACGACTGAGCCTGCCGTAATAGCCTTTGCAAGCGCACGAAGTTCTCCCTGTAGTTGGTATGGGACGTGCTTTGCCAAGTTATGGAAACCTGCAAGTCCTGTTCCCTTATTGGCAAGAGTTCCGACATACATCGCATTTGAGAACTTACCCTTAACGGTGTCAAGAATGACAGCGGCAACGGAAGCACCAACACCCTTTGTAACGGAATTAAGAATTATTCCCTTCACTTTAGCATCTGTTACTTGTCCCCACATATCAGAGTCAACGCCGATAGTTACTGACTTACCGGAAGTGACGGACTCACCCGCAGTTGCATTCTCAAGACCACCAGCAACCGGAAAGATTACATCTGCACCTTGCTGTTCAAAGTTCTTGGAGATCTGCAGAGCTTTGTTGGAATCACTAAATCCACCAACGAATGTTCCGTCTTGCTTTGCTGTATCCCAACCGAGGACTACCACCTTCTTGCCCTTAACTTTGTTGTAATAAGCAACGCCTTGAGCGAATCCATCCATGTAGATGGAGACGGGCGGAATATTAATTCCACCATATGTTGCTACCTTGCCGCTCTTGGAGTAACCAGCGGCTAGGTAACCACCAAGAAAAGCAGATTGATTCGTTGCGAAAGTCAAACCACGAAGGTTTGGAATCGCCTTACCATTTACAAGGCCTGGGTCATCTACTTGCGCAAATTTAATTGTTGGATTGGCAACCGCTGCAGCATCAATAGCTGAAGTGATCAAGAAGCCAACTCCAATTATCAGGGTGCATTTTGCATCAACGAGCGATTTGACTTCACCTGGGTAGTCAGGGTTGTTTGCATCGGCCACCACGTAAGAAACTGTTGCTTTGCTGCCAACAGATTTCGCACCGGCCCACGCTGAGGCGTTAAACGAGTGGTCATCTATTCCACCGGTGTCTAAGGCTAAGCAGACTTTGGGCTTTACATTTGCTGCGAGTGACGCAGGGGCGAGAACAATTCCAATCGTGGTGATTGCAAGAGTTGAGGCCGCTGCGAGAGCAGTGAACTTAAATGTTTTCTTCAAGATATCCTCCCGAGGGTCCCTCGCTAGTGAGGGATTGAGTATCTGTAACCTACCCATAATCTGGCAATGACACACAGTTCGCCGTGGGAATTAGTCATCAAGTTTCTCAACCAATGGTTGAGAGTTCCGTAAATCACATATCGCTGAGGGCTACCTCCACAAGCAGAGATTCAAAAAAAAATGAAATGGGTTGATGATTACATGCGAGGGAAAAGTGAGAAATTCTTGTCTGACAAGGCTTTGAACGCTCTCCCTACATCGACGAAAGGGAATTTGAAGTGAATAGAAAATTTATAGACAAGGTCGCCAGCACCACGGGGTTGCTCCTTGCCGTTGTACTTTTACTAGCTGGAGGTCTGCTTACTTGGGGGTATTCATTTACCAATAATCAAGTTAAGTCACAATTGGCGGAGCAGAGCGTGACCTTCCCACCAGCAGGTAGTCGTGCGATTACGAGCTTGCCAGCTAAGGATCAACCATTTATCGCCAAATATGCTGGGCAGCCAATGCTCAACGGTCGTCAGGCGGAGGTATATGCCGATCACTTTATTGCAGTGCATTTGGGTGAAATTGCTGCGGGCAAGACATACTCCGAAGTGAGCGCGGCGGCCCAGGCAGATCCTTCAAATGCAGCGCTAGCCAATCAGGTGCAACTTCTATTTAGAGGTTCAACTCTCCGCGGGCTCCTACTTTACGGCTACGCATTCTGGCAGATCGGCCAAATCGCAATGTATGCCGCGTTAGTTGCCTACCTCGGTGGTGTCTTGTTCTTGCTCTTGGCACTACTTGGCTTTTTGCATGCACGTCGCACGGAGCTCAACGCGTAAGAAACAATTAATAAGTTTGAGGCAGGCGATACTGGACAAAGTTGGAGACTGGCGTATACGAGTCATATAAGACGCGGGCTCGTGCATTGTTCTCTTGAGTTGTCCAGTACACCCGTCCGGAACTCTTGGCACGGGCGGCGGCTATCACCGCGTCGATGAGCGACCGCCCGGCTCCGGCCCCACGAGCGCCCTCCTTGACATATAAATCCTCTAAATAGCAATAGTCCACCGGTGTCCATGTGGATGGTAAGAATAGATAATGGGCAAAGCCAAAAATTCCGTTTTCGGAATCAATTACGAAGCCTTCCATATTAAATTCTGGATCCAAGAGTCGACTCCAGGTTAATTGAGTTTGATCTTCCGTCAAATCCGTTTCATAAAAATCCAGATAGCCATTCCACAGTTCTAGCCATGTGCCTTTGTCGCCTGCTTCTATCGGGCGGACGCCTAGGGAATTCAATTCCCCGCTCATTATTTGAGAGAGCCTGCCAACCCGATATTAACCACTGTGAGTCCGAGGAGAACTATCCAGGTTCCACGAGAGATTGATGGGGCCTTGCGATTTTTGATTATGATGTACAAGATAATCAAAAGAAAGAATAACTTTCCGAAGATGGTTCCATAGTTGTACAAAGGGAATAGAGCTGCATTTTGGTGATGTTGGACTTCGCGGATTCCAACTAAAGCCAGACCAGCAACCATTGCGGTCAGGGCGGAATGAATCAATCCCTTAGGAAGTTTCTTAGGCTCTTTCCCTCCTTGCAAGAGAAGAAGGATGACAATCCCCGCTACTGAAAGAAGATGCAAGACGATAAATAGGATATGTAATATCTGCATAACTCTCCTTTATTGCGTTGTCTTATTCAATATGGCGAGCACAATACATCCGTCCATCCGGCCCAGGTTGCAAGTGTTGGCACGGTAAGCCAAATGCTTCAAATGCTGCATCCCCAAAGTGAGTTCGGTAGGCGAGAGCTAAGAGGACACGAACGTTAGTGTCTCCATCAGAGAGGATTCCAAAGACGCGGGCTGACCTAGACACAGTGTTCTCTATCACTTTATCAGTATGTGCCGTGAGTTCAGCAATCGCTGAATTTGATTTACCTTGGCACACGTGATCGAGCACCAAATGCTCAAAGGGGGTAAGGTCCCGCTGCATTATTGTGATGTCAGTCATTTGTACTGTGATTTCCTTTCACTTCTGCCCTAAAACTCTAGCAGGGGGCTAGCACTTATTTGAATTGAAAATGAAAAAATAAAGAGAAGAAATGGAGAAATTGCTGTTTATTGTGCGCAAAGGCGCATACCTTTATGGCATGGGAATATTTCACAACTTCATGAATCTAAAAGCAGTTTATATACACATAGGTTGGTTTCAGATTTCTATAACTAACCTCTTAGTCATTCTTTCTATGCTTGCCATCTTTGGACTGGCGCTAGTACTTCCTTTCCCAGGTAACAAATCGAGCAAGGGAGGCAAGCAACTGTGAGCACCAGCGTTGAGAAAGAGATGTGGACAAGCCGCCTGCGTAAGGCATGGCAAAAAAATCTTCCAGTTGAAAAACTACTACCAGACACCCAGCCCGCTTATGTTGCTTCTTGGATCTACCTCTTCGGGGTTGCCACGTTAGCTAGCCTGGCTGTAATTATCGCCTCAGGATTGTGGCTCTCCTTTGAAGGAGCGAGCTGGTACCACTTCTCCAGTGTTGGACATTTCGTCAATAGCATCCACTTCTGGAGCGTTCAATTCTTCTTCATCTTTATGGTCGTCCACCTCTGGGGTAAGTTCTGGATGGCAGCATGGCGCGGGCGTCGCATGCTCACCTGGGTAACTGGTGGTCTGGCATTCGTTGGCTCAATAGCTACTGCATTTACGGGTTATCTCATCCAATCAAACTTTGATTCACAGTGGATCTCTTATGAAGCTAAAGATGGATTTAACTCCATTGGTATTGGTTCAAAATTTAATGTCACGAATTTTGGTCAGATGATCTTGTTACATGTTGCCTTTTTACCGGTCATTATCGGAGTTATCACCATCATTCATGTATTGCTGGTGCGCGCAAAAGGGGTAGTTCCACCTATCGACGCATTTGATAAGGAAGTAGGTGAGCGCAAATGAGCGATCGCCGTGTTGAATTAGAAACCGCCCCTTGGGGTGGGAGAGTTCGTCGATATGACCTCATTAAAGAGGGGGTTATTGCGGTATTGATCATCACGATTCTGGTCACAGCCCTTTCAACTCTCTTTGGATCACCCGACGATAAGCAGATTACATTTAAACAGTGGGCAACTGCGGCACCGGCTGATTTTTATGCAACTGCGGTGCAGGAGTTGGCAGGGACAAGTGGAACTGCTGGATATGGAGCTCCTTACAACACGGCATCTGTAGGGGTAAATCTCGGTCCTCTGCACATAGCCAAGTTCATGGGTGTAACTCACCCAATTGATACTGTAAATGATTTGGTGATCACACCTTTGACCACAGTAGCCAATACTGCCCCTGTTGCTGACGCTCTTAAGCAGTGGCAATCGAGTGATGCAAAGACTCAGTCGACTTGGGCGACCAATTACGACACCGCTCTCGGAAAAGCCAATCAGGATTCAACGAAAGTTCCATCCGGTAATTATGGTCCGGTTCCTCAATTGGCTGGCGGACTACTCACGATGGCGCAGGCAGGTTCTTTAGATGGCGCGCTACTCTCGCAAGGAAATTACTTCCAAAGTGACTACACAAAACAAACTCTCTTTCTTGGAGATGGAAGCTATTTCAGCGATCAAAGCAGTGCATCCAATCTTCAGGGTAATACCTGGGGAATGATGAATGAAACGGGTCGTTATCCAGGTCAAGCGTGGTTGTGGCTCTACTCTTTCTGGTATCAGATTCCGCCATTCAACAATGGAGCGAACCACCCATTTGGCGCCAACGCCGATGTGTACATCATGGTCATTATGGGAGCGCTCTCTTTGGGACTCATCCTGATGCCGGTCATCCCTGGCGTTAAATCTCTTCCATACAAAATCAAGATTCATCGCTTGATTTGGAAAAATTATTATCAGGAGGAAAATCTATAACTTGGGTAGAATTTGAGTATGTTCTGCAAGGTTCATGCCTTAGACCCTTTCAAATCCTCCCTTCAGTTGTCGCAAACAACTGAAGGGAGGATTTTGGTGTGAAAAAATGAGAGAGAGAATGGCGAATCGATTTCGCCAAATAGTTTCGGGTTCCCCAGATGGTCGTCCCGATTGGGTTAAGTTGATTGCTCATGGGGAAGGAATTGGACTCTTTGGACCGGGTAGTGCCGTCTGGCAGGTACACGGGACGGTTGCTACCTTGGTAGGCGGAATTCGAGCGCTACTTCTACAGGCGACCCACCCCGCCGCACTCGCCGGCGTTAGTGAGCACTCACGCTACGAATCAGACCCACTCGGCAGACTCGCTGGTACATCACGTTGGTTAACTATCACCACATTTGGTTCGACCGAAGCCATCGCCAACGAAGCGGCTCGTGTAAATGCTATGCATGGGCATGTTAAGGGGGAGTTCACCAGTAAAACGGGGGAGGTGAAGTCTTACCAGGCGGCTGACCCGCGCTATCTGCTCTGGGTGCACTGTGCGTTCACCGACTCGTTTTTGACTGCCCATGAAGCCTTTGGTTATCGGATCGATAAGGGAGCAGATGCTTACGTCCGGGAGTGGAGTAAAAGCGCCTTAGGTCTTGGATTGAGTGAAGTTCCCCAGACGGTAGCTGAACTCAAGGCAACTATGGATGGTTTTTTGCATACAGATCTAGCTCGGAGTGCGGCTACCAAAGAGGTGGTTAAGTTCATTCTCAAACCCCCTCTTGGTATTCCAGCTTTGATGTTTTATTTAGTCCTGGCTAAGACTGCAATTTCGACCCTCACTCCAGAGCAGCGAGCAATCTTGGGATTAAGGCGGGTAAACCGTTTTTGGAGATGGCTTTGCGCTCATCTTTTGAAATTGTTAGCTCTTGCTCTCGGGAAAGAGTCGCCGAGTCAGGAAGTGGCCCGCGCCCGCATTGCTCGGACTTTGGGTGAGAAAGATAGTTGAATCTTCAACTATCTGTTAGAGTGATGATATGACGCTTACTCCAGCACTTTATATCGGTCATGGAGCACCCCCATTACTCGATAACCCCTTGTGGGGAGGGCAATTGGCCGATTGGGGAAAGATCTTAGAGTCGCTCCACCAGCCACGAGCCGTCTTGGTGGTGAGTGCCCACTGGGAGTCTGCACCCGTAACTTTGGGCTCGACTTCGGGTCAAACTCCCCTGATTTACGACTTTGGGGGATTTGCACCGAAGTATTACACCCTTCAGTATCCCGCTCCCGGAGCTCCGGGGCTTGCTAATCGGATAAAAGCGCTGTTGAACGATGAAGTTTCGGAGCAGCCCAATCGTGGATTGGATCATGGAGCTTATGTACCTTTATTAAGGATGTTTCCGCAAGCGCAGATTCCGGTGCTTCAAATGTCGATCCCTACGCATGACCCAGAAAAACTCTTCACCATCGGTCAGAAGTTAGCCCCATTGCGAGAAGAGGGTGTTCTCATTATAGGAAGTGGCTTTATGACGCATGGATTGCCCTTCTTGCGAGATTTCAACATCGACGCCGCACCGCCGAGTTGGAGCATTGAATTTGATTTATGGGCTCAGGAAGTTCTATCGCGGGGAGCTATAGATGAATTGATGAACTACCAGGCGCTTGCGCCGGGTATGCCTTACGCGCACCCAACCGTTGAACATTTTGCTCCAATCTTCATCACCTTGGGAGTAGCTTCGCAGCCTGAGGCGGCGCCTGAAATAGCGATCGAGGGCTATTGGATGGGACTTTCTAAGCGCTCATTTCAAGTTGTTTGACATTTTGGCTTGTCAACATAGAAGCGACCTAAAAACTCTCGCTTAAAGTCGAGGAAGTCACCTCGCTCTATTGATTCGCGCATCTGGTCCACCAGTCGCACGATAAAGCGCTGATTATGAATAGTTGCCAGCGTAGATGCGACCATTTCTTTGGCTCTAAAAAGGTGGGATATATAAGCTGCTGTGTAGTTCTGGCAGGTATAGCAGTCACATCCGTCATCTATGGGAGAAAATTGCCTCTGATATTTGGAATTACTCAAGTTCACCCTGCCGTTGGGGGTGAAGACTGCGCTAGTCCGAGCTTGGCGACTTGGGGCTACGCAGTCAAAGGTGTCAATTCCATTTTCTACCCCGATAAATAAATCATCAGGCTCGCCTATACCCAGCAGGTGACGAGGTTTTTCGCGGGGGAGTTCTTCGCACATCCACCGAACGAGCGTTCCTAAATTCCTTTTGTCCAGCGCTCCACCCAGCCCAAAACCATCAAAGGTAACGCCATCTTCATTAAGGGCAGAGATATCTCTGGCGGCTTTGCGTCGCAGGTCTTCATATTGAGCCCCTTGCAGAACTCCAAAGAGCGCTTGGTAGGGGCGATGGTTGCGCTCTTCGGTGAGCCGGCCGTGCTCAACTAGACACCTTTTGGCCCATAGCCGGGTGCGCTCTAGGGAACTCTCCTGGTAGCCCCGCGTATTGTGAAGAGTTGTGCACTCGTCGAAGGCGAAGATGATGTCTGCTCCGAGCTGATGCTGAACTTGCATCGAAATTTCGGGGGTGAAACGGTGCATTGATCCGTCCAGGTGGGATTTAAAAGTCACCCCGTCATCATCCACATGGGCTAGTCGCTCCTTATTTTCGGCAATAACCTCATCTGAGCGAAAAGTTTGGATATCCATAGCAATCACCTTTTTGAAACCAACCCCGAGTGAAAGGACTTGAAACCCACCGCTGTCAGTAAAAATTGGGCCAGGCCAGTTCATAAAGGAACCTAGTCCACCGGCTTGATCAACGATTGCAGACCCAGGCTGCAGATAGAGATGGTAAGCATTTGCTAGTACAGCTTGACCTCCCAAATTGGCGATCGATTCTGGGAGTACCCCTTTAACAGTGGCCTTAGTTCCCACAGGAATGAATGCTGGCGTTTTGATCTGACCATGCGGAGTAGAGATAAGGCCAGTTCTTCCTTGCCGATCAGCAAGGCGCACCTGTTCTCTGTATGAAAAATTCTTATTGTCATCTAATGTGAGATTCATATCCGAATCGTTATAAAGGTCATGTCCGAATTGTATTGAAAATTGGAGGGTAAATAGGGCAAGATGGCCTCACTTGGTACCCCTCGAACGGGTCGGTGTCGCGTAAGGTCGAAACCTGAAGTGGACTGATTCGTTCACCTATGAAGGAGAAAACATGAATGCTCGCCTAAAGTCGCGTGCAGTTGTCGCAGCGGTCTCCGCAGCGTCACTTGCATTGATCGGCTTTGCTGCAGTTCCAGCACACGCTGACGCTCGTAGCACCGCTGTGGTCATCGAAAGTAATACCTTTACCTCAATCAATAACCTCACGCCGGCAACAAATATCGTCATCAACGGTGACGTTGCGTACTTGACCGGAATGGGCCTCTTTCACTACGACGACAAACTCAACATCGTCAACAATCCAACCCTTGGTTCCTACCGAGTTTCACGGAGCAAGCCAGGTGACTTCGAAGTCACTTATACGATTGCTCCAGGACGAGTATGGTCTGATGGAACCCCGATTACAGCAGTAGATCTTCTGCTCTCTCATGTTCTCTCGAGCACTGACTATGCCAAGTCTGCGGGTCTGCCAAATCCTTCCGACCCTAATATCACTCCAGCTTTCGACTCAGGACTTTACGGTGCTGTTTACGATCAGCATATAGTCGGTATCCCTGCGATCAGTGCCGATAAAATGAGCATGACAGTTAAATATGATTCAAAGATTCCTGACTACGCCCTTAATGGTCCAGCGCTCTATCTTCCTGTTCACGCTTTGGAAGAATTGGCTGCTGGAAAGACCAGCCTAGGAAGTGCCTCGGATAATCTTGCTGCGAATGCCAAATTCTTATCTGATGTTATGACCAAAAATACGGCTGCTTTGAAAGCCATGGGCACCGTGTTTAGCACTGGATATAACGCCACGACAGTGGATTCTTCAACAAATCCATTGCTCTTAGTCAATAACGGTGCATATCTGATCAAATCGGTTGATAGTAATCAGATTACGATGGTGGCAAATCCTAAGTACAACTCGGGTCCAGCACTTTCTGGAATTACAACCATGGTCATCAAGCAGGGCATCGCAGATGGATCTCCCTCTGCTCAGGCTCTAGCAAATGGCGATGCTGATGTTTACCAAGGTCAACCAACGGCTGATGCGGTAGCACAACTCAAAGCGATTAAGAGCGCGACTGTTTCCACGACAAGTTCACTCGCTTTCGAACACATTGAGTTGCGCGTTGCTTCCAGCGGAAGCGATACGTACACGGGTCCTTTCGCAATGGCTGGTGGTCAAAAGGCTGCTGATCTACGTAAGGCATTCTTGCTCGCCTACCCACGTGCAGATATTGTGGCCAAGTTAATCAATCCAATTAACCCAGATGCCACGGTATTAGGGTCGGTTATCGATCTTCCAGGTAATCCACAATATGGGCACGTTGCAAGCCTCAATGGAATGGGTGTCTTTAACAAGGGCACACAAGCCTCACGTACAGCCCAAGCCCTAGCTCTGGTGAAGAAGTGGTATCCAAAGGCAGGCAAGGGCAATACCCCAATCGCGGTAAACCTACTGTGGGGCTCACCTGGAAACACCCGCCGTATGTCTGAAGCAGCGTTGATTATTGCTGCAGAAGCTTCGGTTGGATTTAAGGTAACGGCACCTGCGACATCTGGTTGGGGCGGAAAGTTGGGTGCCTCTAATTATGATGCTCACTTCTTCATCTTTGATCAGACTGCTAACCCACAAGATGCTCAAGCATGCGGAATTTTCCAGTCCACTGGTGGTTCCAATTACACAGGTATCAATGATCCAACTATTGAAAAAGCCTGCGTAGCTCTTCAGGCGACAACTCTCCCAGCCTCAACTGTTACGCGCCTGCGTATTCAAATCGAGCAAGCTGTTGCAAAGGATGCTTTCTTCTTGGGAATCTTCCAGAATCCACAAGTGACTGCATTCAATTCGCAGTTATCCGGCGTGGTTGCAGCTCCTCTCTCTCCAAGCCTGTTCTGGAACTTCTGGACCTGGCACTTCTAAGCTTCTAAGAAGGAGTTTTCTCTCTTGGAAGGATGCGTGATTTGTAAAAATCCGCCGAAATATGAAATGTACTGAACCTTGAAAGAGGTGATAGAAGTGGTGCTGGATCAATTCCAGCACCACTTCTTCTTAATTCACTTAATATGAAAGTTCTAAAGGGTAGTTTGTTCACCAGTATTTTCAGTTTTCTCAGAGTAGAACAGAGGAATTTATGCTCGCCTACATAAGTCGACGGTTAGCAGCGTTACTCGTTATTCTTTTTGGATCGAGTTTTTTGCTTTTCAACGCGGAGGCGTACTCGGGAGACCCGACGGAGGGCCTTCGAGGAAGCACAGATCCGCACGCAAAACAGCAGTTAGAGGCGCTCATTAGAAATCTTCATCTCAATGTTCCACCTCCCGCCCGTTACTTTCTATGGCTCAAAGGTATTGGCGGACTTTTCACGGGACACTTTGACCTTGGTAAAACTCGCGATGGAAATTTAGTCAGTACCTATATTGCGCAAGCAGTTCCTGTGACTATTCGCCTCATTCTGCTCTCGACGATTTTAGCTATCTTGCTGGGTATTGGGTTTGGAATTATCTCCGCACTTCGCCAATATAGCCGTTTCGACTATGCCATGACTTTCTTTGCATTCTTGATGTACTCCTTGCCAATCTTCTGGGTTGCAGTACTTCTTAAAGAGTATCTAGCGATCAGTTTTAACAACTTTTTACTTAATGGAAAGATTGCGCCGCTCTGGATTCTTGTTGCTTCATGTATCGCTGGATTTTTCTGGGCGGCTGTGATTAGCGGTACCAGACAGAGAGTGATTGCAATCTTCGGCATTTCAGGCTCAGCAACGGCAGTATTTCTGACTCTTTTGAGTTTGACCAAGTGGTTCACGCACCCTGGTCTTGGTCCCGTGATGATGTTTGTTCTAGGAATTGGATTCGCCTTTGGAGTTACTTTCATTTCTACCGGTTTAGCGAACAAATCGGCACTCTATTCAGCGGTGACAGTAATTGTGATCGGCTTAGTTCTTTACTTCCCAGTTGAGTATCTATTTAACAAATATCCGCATTTCTTGACGATCATCGTGATGCTATTCGTTACTGTAGCGATTGCAATTGGAGTCGGTAGCGCTTTTGCAAAGGTTGATCGACGTCCAGTAGTTCGAACGTCTGTCATCACCTCACTGCTGGCTGCTCTGCTATTTATTATTGATAAGTTGATGAAGACGTGGGTGCCATATGTTAACTCTGACGCTATTCACCAACGTCCAATTCCAACAATTAGCCAGTCCAATTCTCTCTTGCCCCCGGGAAATTTTTGGTTCTCGTTCCTTGATCTTGCCCTCCACCTAGTACTTCCGACGGTAGCTCTCTTTCTAATCTCTATGGCGGGATACATCCGCTTTTCACGTGGAACGCTATTGGAGGTACTCAATCAAGATTACATCAGGACTGCTCGCGCAAAAGGGCTCTCCGAGCGTACGGTAATTATGCGTCACGCCTTTCGTAACACTTTAATCCCTATCACCACGATAGTCGTCGTTGATTTTGCTGGAGTTATTGGTGGAGCGATTATTACAGAGCGCGTTTTTGGGTGGCAAGGTATGGGAACCCTTTTTAATAAAGCAATCAATAACTTTGATCTCAACTTGCTGATGGGCGTGGCCTTGGTGACATCGACCTTAGCAGTATTAGCAAACCTTGTGGCTGACTTGCTGTATTCCGCCTTAGATCCTCGAATCAGAGTGGTAGGAAAGAAATAATGAGTATCTTCTCTCGCAAGTCAAAGATTGCCGTTGAAGCAGCGGATTCAGATATTTTCAACAAAGAGACAGAGGGGCTCAGTCAAGGTCAAATTGTGCGCAGGCGTTTTGTCCGCCACCGCGGCGCAATGATCTCACTCATCGTACTTTTGAGTCTGGTGATCTTTGTATTTAGCACTTTAGGGTTCAAAGTCTTTGGAATTGGATATGGAGGCTGGTGGAAGTACAAGATCACAGATCTTCCATCGCTGCGAACTGATGGTTGTTCGATTTCGCTACCTGGATGTCCAACTATCGATCTCCTACCAGGAAAGAACTTTGGACTTGGAGATCATCCATTTGGCCAAGATGATCTGGGACGCGATTACTTCTCATTGGTAATGCGGGGAGCGGAACGATCTATCGAAGTGATGGTCGTCATTGGTTTGGTAGCAGGAATGGTTGGAACTGTTATTGGAGCCATTGCCGGTTTTTACCGAGGATGGATAGATGCAATTTTGATGCGTCTCAATGACTTTATCATCACAATTCCTACGGTCATTATCGGATCGGTAATTGGATTCCATTTTGGAAACAAGGGAGTCCTCTTCTTAGCATTCTTTCTTGGCCTGCTTACATGGGGTGGACTATCCCGACTTGTGCGTGGTGAATTTCTCACTTTACGCGAACGGGAATTCGTAGATGCTGCGCGAGTTGCAGGTGCTGGAAATCGAAGGATTATTTTCAAACATATCCTGCCCAATGCAGTGGGAGTAATCATCGTCTCTGTAACCCTGTTAATGTCTAGTGCAATTTTGCTTGAAGCGGCCTTGAGTTATTTGGGTTTTGGTGTTGTAGCTCCAGATGTTTCTTTGGGTTTACTTATCAGCCAGTATCAAGACTCCTTTACGACCAGGCCTTGGCTTTTTTGGTATCCGGGATTACTGATCGTGGTAATCGCGCTGTGCGTTAACTTTATCGGCGATGGATTGCGCGATGCATTCGATCCTCGTCAGCGCAGAAGGCTTTCACGGAAAGATCGCGCCATGGATCGACAGATTGCCTCTGAGAAGAAGTGAACGAGCTAATGACCCAAAATGTTAACGGTAATGGCGGCGCTCAAAAAGATCGCCGCCATGCTAGCGACGCGAAAATCGTGCTTCCTATGAGTAGGCAGCGAAAGAACTTCAGGCTTAGATTGAAATCTTTTGAGGGCAGTTCGGGCCATGTAAGTGGCCGCTCCACTATCAGAGCGTGGGGAGTCGGCCAATCTGATGCTTCCGTCGAGGTCTATTCCCAAACCCACTATCTCAGCGCTTCGAATATTACGAGAGCTATGCAGAGTTGGAGCGGGGGCTGCCCATGCGATGGCAACAAATTTCTCAGTCGAGATCGCCATCGCCCAACGAGCCTGGATTTCGATCACGTCGGCCCATCCGATGGTGATCTTTTCGATGGGATTGCTGATGATAACTCCGCCCTCTTCGAAAGTGATTTTAGGTTTAATGAAAAGGAGATAGAGGCACGTCACAACGAATGCGGCGACGAGAGTGCTCGTGATCTCCGTACTAGTACCACCTTGGTAGAAGCTCGCCCACACGAAAATAGAAACGAGAACAAATCCCACGCCTGCCAAGATAAGGCTGGACTTAGGGCGGTAGATGTCGGGCTGGTTCACGCAGTAATCCTTTCACAGATGTCATACAACTCATTTAAGGCGGTCCATTAAATGTCATCACCTGTTCTCAAAGTTTCCGATCTGACAGTTGAGTTCTGGGTGGATGGAGTGTGGTACCCCGCAGCGGTAAATATTGACCTCGAGGTAAATGCGGGACAAACTCTGGCGATCGTTGGAGAGTCCGGATCTGGAAAATCAACAGTTGCAATGGCAATCATGAGCCTGCTCGCCTCGAATGCCAGAGTTTCCGGAAGTATCAAAGTTAAAGATCAAGAAGTACTTGGGGCTCCGGTGAAAATGCTTCACAAGTTCCGAGGAAAAGAAGTTGCCTATATTTTTCAAGAGCCGATGACCGCTTTGAATCCGGTCTACACCATCGGTTTTCAGATAATAGAAACTCTCCGGGTGCATTTTGATATGGGACCCAAAGAGGCTCGTAATCGCGCCATAGAGCTGCTAACAATGGTGGAGATTCCAGATCCCGAACGTTCTGTAGATAAATATCCCCATCAACTTTCAGGTGGCCAACGCCAACGTGCCATGATTGCTCAGGCCCTCGCCTGCGATCCTGCTCTATTAGTTGCAGATGAACCCACAACCGCACTTGATGTAACGGTGCAAGCCGAGATTTTGGATCTCATGCGTGGTCTTCGCATTCGCCTCAACTCTGGCATTTTGCTGATTACTCACGATATGGGAGTGGTTGCGGATATGGCTGATGAGATTATGGTGATGCAGAGCGGGTTGATGGTTGAACACGGTACCTCAGATCAAATTTTTAATCGCCCATCACATCCCTACACGCAACAGTTGCTCGCCGCTGTTCCAAAATTGGGCAGTACAACGATGCGAGTTTTAGAAAGTGAAAATACTCTGCAGGAGCCAGTCTTGAAATTGGACCAGGTGACAATCGAATACCCAAAGCGCGGGCGAATTCCTGCCTTCGTAGCGGTTGAAGACTTCTCACTCGTACTTTACCCAGGTGAAATCGTTGGTCTCGTTGGAGAGTCCGGATCTGGAAAGACTACGGTTGGGCGCGCCTCCATAGGTCTACTTCCTGTCAAATCAGGCCGTTTGGAAGTCGTAGGTCGCGATATCAGCCACGTCTCCCTTAAGGAACTTCGTCAGATACGTCGCAATACTGGAATTGTTTTTCAAGATCCAGCGAGTTCTCTTAATCCGCGACTGCCTATTGGTGAAAGTATCGGAGAACCGATTTTCTTAGCAGGAATTGCTAAAGATAAAGAGCTGGACAAGATGGTAGAAGATTTGCTGATGAGCGTTGAACTGCCCCGAAGCTATCGCAATAGATATCCACATGAACTTTCTGGTGGTCAGCGTCAACGCGTCGGTATTGCTCGTGCACTTGCATTGACTCCAGACATTTTAATCGCTGACGAGCCTACTTCGGCACTTGATGTCTCAGTTCAAGCGCGTTTTCTCGAGCTACTGCAGGATCTGCAAGACAAATTAAAGTTTGCCTGCCTATTTATTAGCCATGACCTTGGTGTTGTTGACATATTGGCGCACCGAATTGCAGTTATGCAGAACGGTCGATTGGTCGAAGTGGGAACTCGGGATCAGATTTTGAAACATCCAAAAGACCCTTACACACAACGTCTACTAAGTGCAGTTCCGATTCCAGATCCTGCTGAGCAGAAAATTCGCCGGGAGGCTCGACTCGCTTCTAAGTGAGGCGGGTGCAATGTGAGCTACCAGATTCGAACTCTTTCGGATTCTGGAAGCCACAAAGCGTCTCCTTCGGAAATGTTGAATGCAGAGTAGAACTCAGTCACATTCTTTAGAATCTGATTACAGCGAAATTCTTCGGGGGAGTGTGGATCCACAGCAATTCTACGTTTGATCTCTTCAGCGCGCAATTTACCATTCCAAATCTGCGCATATCCTATAAAGAAGCGCTGAACTCCGGTAAAGCCATCAATAACAGGCGCAGGTTCCCCCTGTAAGGAAATTTGATAAGCCTGAAGGGCTACTCCAGCACCGCCTAAATCTCCGATGTTCTCACCGATCGTGAGCGCTCCATTTACATGTACATCTGGCGCTGCAGTTGGGTGCAAAGCATCATATTGCTCAATGAGTTTTGTGGTGAGTAGTTCGAACCGCGACCTATCCTCATCGCTCCACCAATTGTTGAGATTGCCATCGCCATCAAACTTCGACCCTTGATCGTCAAAGCCATGACCAATCTCATGACCAATAACTGCTCCTATTCCGCCGTAGTTGATCGCATCATCGGCATTAGCGTTAAAAAACGGGGGTTGAAGAATTGCCGCTGGAAAGACGATTTCGTTATAGAGGGGGTGGTAATACGCATTCACTGTTTGTGGAGTCATTCCCCATTCGGTTCGGTCTATCGGAGTCCCAATCTTGGAGAAGTTATATTCCTGAGCAAACCTCGTCACCGCCTCAAGATTCGCGAATAGATCATCGGCCCGAATTGTGAGTTTGGAGTAGTCTCGCCATTTATCTGGATATCCAATTTTTGGGATGAACTTATTGAGTTTATCCAGAGCACGAACTTTGGTCTCTTCGCTCATCCACGATAACGCAGAGATGTCGGCGCGATAGGCCGCAATGAGATTTTCTACTAATCGCGTCATACGTACTTTGGCTTCTGTAGGGAAATGTCGCGCCACATACTCTTGACCGATCGCTTCACCGAGTGCGTCTTCGACCAGTGATACTCCTCTTTTCCACCGCTCCCGCAGCTCTGGGGTTCCGGACAGCGTGCGTCCATAGAAATCAAAATTTTCATTGACAAAGGCTTCTGAAAGAAATGGTGCAGATCCCGAGATGAGATGCCAAGTAATCCAAGAACTCCACGAATCGCGGTCGAAAGTTCGGATCAAATCTGCAAGACCGACAAAGTGGGATGGTTCTTGAACAATGAGGTTCTCCATTACCCGGTGGGGGACTTCTGCGGCGCGCATCCATTGATCCCAATCAAATCCAGGCGTCAACGCACGAAGACCATCAAGGGTGTATGAATTAAGAACTTGGCTCATATCACGATCTTTAACTTGATCAAAGTGGTTTGCTGCAATTTGGGTTTCAAGCGCGAGTACGCGCGCGCCATGTTCTTGCGCGTTTTCAACCCCAGCAAGAGTGAGCATTCGAGTGACATGCAGTAAAAACGTTTCACGAATTTGAGCATATTGCTCTTCGCGGTAGTAAGCCTCGTCAGGCAGACTTATGCCACCTTGCGACATATACAAGACATAGCGCGTACTGTCGTGGGCATCCACCTCCACCCCGATGGAGAATAGACCCCCTAATCCGCGAGATTCAAGTGTTCCCAGTGTCTGCAAAAATTCTGCAGAATTTGTAATTGCGAGAGTTCGGGCAATATCACGCGAGATCGGTTGCGCTCTTAAAGATTCAATCCGATCCTCATCCATGAATGAGCGATAAAGATCACCAATCAGCTGAGAGTTGGAACCTGCTTGGCCCTGCGCACTGGAAAGATCCTCGATTATTGTGCGGACATTCCCTTCGCTCTCTTCTCGAAGCACAGTGAAGGAGCCATAGCCCGATCTATCGGCCGGAATTTCGTAATTTTTTAACCAGCCTCCATTCACATAGCGAAAGAAGTCTTCCTTGGGGGAGATGCCTTGGTCAAAATGGTCAGAGAAGATTCCACTCTTTGGAATTACTTTTTCACGATCGGGTGTCATATTCCTAGCCTATAAGAATTCATCGAATTGGACTGTGTTGAGAATAGTTCTACTTTCAACAAAATAAAAAACGAAGTAAGATAAGAGTATGACTCTTAAAAAAGCAGAGCCCAAATGGCTCTCACCAAAAGAGCTTGAGGCATGGCGTTCCTACATCGTGACATCTAGGCGATTATGGGATGCCATGGAAGTGGATCTGGCTCCACATGAATTGTCTATGTCAGATTACGAAATATTAGTTCACCTCAGTGAGGCTCCAGAAAGACAAATTCGAATGAGTGAATTAGCAGAAAGTGCGATGATTTCGAAGTCTCGTCTCTCTCACCGCATGAAGGTGATGGAGAAGGCTGGGTGGGTAAGGCGCGAAGTCTGCAAAGTGGATAAGCGAGGGCAATTTGCCATCATGACTGAAAAAGGTTGGAAAGCCATTGTAAAGGCCGCCCCCGATCATGTTTTAAGTATCCGCTCCCGTTTCATCGACCATTTGAGTGCCAAAGATCAAGATGATTTGGCAAGAATTTTTGAACAGGTGAATTCAAAGATGCGTGAGCAATTCGAAAATACCTGCGGGGAATAACACTCTTTCACCCAATGGTCGCAATAAAAAACCCCGCCACATTAAGTGACGGGGTTTTTCAATGGGGACTTATTTCTTAGCAGCAGCCTTCTTACGTGGCTTTGCTGCAACTTTCTTAGCAGCTGGCTTCGCAGCAGCCTTCTTACGACGCTTTGGAGCTGGAGCTGCCTTAGCAACTGCCTTTTTGCGACGCTTTGGAGCAGTTTTCTTAGCTGCAACCATGTACATCTCCTATCAGAATGGTTCGATCCGTCACCGAACCTGTTCAAGGAGAAGCGTGACATTAATTCATAGAAGATGCCATCATTTTCGCAATAAAAGTGAGTGCGTGTCGCAACAATATTTTTTCTGTTATTTGTGCTCATTGGTTATCTAACAAGATATTTTTTACTCGTTTTTCGGATTTTGTGATTTCTTTTCTCTCTGTTCAATCGCATAAGTATTTGTTTTCAAATCAAAATTTCGGAATTCGGGGAGCTTTGCGGATGCCAATGAAACCAATCCAATACACAACAATCCTCCGGAGATGACTGAAGTGCGCAATGAGCTAAGTGCCGCTGAAGTACCAGCGCGTAATTGACCCGCAAGCGGTCCCACTGAGTAACTGAGTAGTTCAAGTCCTGCTAATCGACCCCGATATTCATCGTCAATCGTCTGATTCCAGAGATTTTGCCGACATAGAGAACTTACTTGGTCCGATGCACCAGCGAGTGCAAGCCAGAGGAGAACCCACCATAACGAGTTGAAAGTTCCAGCGAGTGCAATACAGAGACCCCATCCAATTGCAGCTAGCGTGATTGCACGTCCATATCTCGTGAGATGTTTTAACCACGCGCTCGTAGCAGTAACAAGAATTGAACCAATTATCCCCGCGGAATAGAAAAGACCCAAGGCCCAACGGGAATGAATTTGATCTGCCCAAAAAGGAAAGAGGGCATTTGGCATAGCGAAGAACATTGCGATGAGGTCAATAATGTATGTACCCATGAGATCGCGCCTGGAGGCCGCGTATTGCAATCCTCCAAACATAGCTTTAATAGATTTTGATGCCCCTTCTACTACCGGCGGTATTGCAGAGATTTTAAGAATAAAGACCACAGAAATGATGTAAGAGAGGATATCGATGCCATAAGCGGTTTTAACTCCGCTTGTAGCAATAATTACTCCGGCGAGAGCAGGTCCGATAATGGCGCTAAATTGCCAGCGCAGAGACATCAATGCCATCGAAGAGGAGAGATCTTCATGCTCAACCAAGCGCGGAATCATCGCGCTAAAACTTGGACCAGACAGCCCATCTACTGCTGAAAATCCGATGGCAACGACATAGAGCAGTAGAAGTTGGGGCTTGTGCAACATGGAATTCGTGAGAAGGGCGGCGGAAAAGATCAGCGCTCCCGCCTCACAGCGCCAGACCATTTTCTTGCGATCAATTGAATCAGCAAGAACGCCACCCCACAAAGCAAATAAAATCAGGGGAATAATCTCTACGGCTCCCATCGCTCCAACTGCGATATACGAGTTGGTAAGTTCCTTGATTTGAAAAGGAAGTGCCACCAAGGTGAGAGTGGATCCAAACCGGGTTACAACCCCTGAAATAAAAATGAATCGTAGATTTTTGTTTTTACGCAGGGGCGCTAAATCAATTGCGAATCTCGCCACTTGTTTAGCCTAGCGACTCAGTGAAAAGTGTGTTCATTGGCTGGAAAACGCCCAGAAGAGACATCCCCGATCCACTCCTGGACACCTCGAGTCATTTCCTCTCGAAGATTTCTATACGCTTTAGCAAATTTGGGTGGAGTCTTAGTGATACCCATGAGATCTGTCCACACAATAACTTGTGCATCACATTGCGGGCCAGCTCCTATTCCAATGACCGGAATATCCAATTTTTCTGTTATCAAAGCTGCCAATTCGGCAGGGACAAGTTCTAGAACCAGGGCAAATACTCCCGCATTTTGTAGAGCAACTGCATCGTTCATAATGGCTCCAGCACTCTCTCCGCGGCCTTGGACCTTAAAGCCTCCCAATGCGTGTACAGATTGGGGTGTGAGTCCCAAGTGACCCATGACAGGTATACCAGCTTCGATCAATTTCCTAATTTGTGGAACAACTTTAATTCCGCCTTCAAGTTTTACGGCGTGTACTTTTGCTTCTTTGAAGAGCCGGATCGCACTATCTAGCGCAACTTTCGGTGACTTTTCGTAGGTTCCAAATGGTAAGTCGGCTACTACCAAGGCTCTTCGCGATCCTCGAACCACCGCTCGTGCCAGCATGACTACCTGATCAAGGGTCACTGGAATAGTGTTATCTTCACCCAAGAAATTATTGCCCGCGCTATCTCCAACCAACATTACGGGAACGCCTGCCTCATCAAATATCGAAGCGGTCATCTCTTCGTAACTTGTAATCATCGTCCACTTTTCGCCACGGGTTTTCATCGCAGCAAGGTCAGTGATTGAAATACGACGTGTTTGGGTTCCGTGAGAATTGGTCATGATTTTCCCTTCAGGCTCGCGGCCAGTTCTGGTCCACGGCTCCACAGAGTCTATCCCCCTACCATAAGAGGTGACTCGGTAGGTAAGATTTAAGTATGAGTCCCCACGTTGTGGGCCAACTGCGGGTTGGCCTAGCGCAGATTAATCCAACCGTTGGAAATCTCAATTCAAATTCAGAGTTGATCCTTGACTACGCAAGAAAAGCCGAAAAAGCCGGGGCCCACCTCGTCGTTTTTCCAGAGATGGCCTTGACTGGATACCCGGTCGAGGATCTCGCTAATCGAGCGACTTTTCGTAAAGCTTCGCAAGGAGCTGTAGATTCCCTTGCCCAGCAATTATTAGAGTGTGGTGATGTGGTGACCATCGTTGGTTATTTGGATGAGAGCGAATCTCGTCGCCCACAAAATGCCGTAGCCGTGATTCATGCCGGCAAAATCGTTGCAAAATACATCAAGCATCACCTGCCCAACTATGGAGTTTTTGATGAGTTTAGAAATTTTGCGCCGGGTAAGAAATCTTTAGTTGTGCGAATTCATGGCATTGATGTTGGTGTGGCAATTTGTGAGGACATATGGCGGGAGCAAGGTCCCGTTGCCGAACTAGCATCTCGAAATGTTGGATTGGTCGTTGTACCGAATGGCAGCCCCTTTGAGCAGAATAAAGATGATGTGAGAGCGGCGCTGGTTCGAAGGCGCGCTCGAGAGATTGGTGCGCCGTTGCTCTACGTCAACATGACTGGTGGGCAAGATGATTTGGTCTTTGATGGAGACAGCATCGCCGTCTCGGCAGATTCAGAATTAATTGCTCGAGCACCACAATTTGATGATGGCTTGATGATCGTTGATGTAGATGCGCGATTGCAATCTGGCAACCCAGATGTGGTCATTAGTGAAGAGCGTGTTGGAAGTTATCGTAAGATCACTCATGGCGTGGCGGTGCGTCTAGAGCCCGAATCTGAAATTTGGCAAGCGTTAGTGGTTGGTCTGCGAGATTATGTGGTTAAAAATGGATTTTCCTCTGTTATTTTAGGTCTTTCTGGGGGGATAGATTCTGCTGTTACCGCTGCAATTGCTGCAGATGCACTCGGAGCTAAAAAGGTATTTGGAATTGCTCTGCCTAGTCAGTATTCATCGGAGCATTCTTTAGGCGATGCATCAGATTTAGCGAAGAGAGTAGCGCTGAATTTTAGAGTCATCCACATCCAATCCATGGTGGATGCCTTTTTAAACACACTTGGACTTATTGGTTTGGCAGAGGAGAACGTTCAAGCTCGAGTGCGAGGTACTACTTTGATGGGTCTATCAAATCAGGAGGGTCACTTAGTGCTGGCAACCGGGAACAAATCTGAATTAGCAGTGGGCTACTCGACTCTCTACGGAGATGCCGTTGGAGGCTATGCCCCGATAAAAGATATTTTTAAATCTGAAGTTTGGGCCTTGGCCCGATGGCGTAATAAAGTCGCACTCTCCCGTGGGGAAGTAGAACCGATTCCGGTAAATTCGATTCTCAAGGAACCTAGTGCTGAATTGAGACCGGATCAGAAAGACAGCGATTCGCTGCCCCCATATGAAGTTCTTGATCAATTGCTCTCCATCTATATCGAAAGAGATGGGGGATTAGCAGGACTTATAGCTGCCGGCGTTGACCCGCACTTGGCCACCAAAGTGATCCAGATGGTTGATCGCGCCGAATATAAACGACGACAATATCCTCCAGGTCCTAAAATCTCTAGACGCGCTTTTGGCAAGGATAGGCGGTTGCCAATTACCTCAGGATGGCGCGAGAGCTGACTTGAGAATAACCGTTCAGATGTTTATAATTCTCGTAGGTCATGAGTTCTAGCTTTTAGCCCCGGCTTGCTGGACGGCAACCCTCCACCACGGTGGGGTGCTCCGGGTGAAGACCAGGCTATCTGCGTTGTGCAGTTAGCAAGCGTGGGTCATTAAAAGCACTGGGTTATCTCATTTACTTTTCTTACCCCTTGACGTCACAGGAGGTACTTCATGTCATTTTCATCCGAGCACGCGGCCTTTGAAACCCGCCAGATTCATGCTGGACAAGTTCCAGATCCATCCACCGGTGCACGCGCACTTCCATTATTTCAAACCACAGCTTATGTTTTTAGAGATACCAAACATGCGGCGGATCTATTTGGATTGGCAGAACTAGGAAATATTTACACTCGATTAATGAATCCAACTCAAGATGCGGTTGAACAGCGCATTGCGGCACTTGAGGGTGGAGTAGCGGCATTACTAGTTGCTTCTGGTTCAGCAGCGACTACATATGCAGTACTTAACGTTGCCGAAGCGGGCGATCATATAGTTTCATCGCCGAGCCTCTACGGTGGTACATATAACTTATTCCATTACACCTTGCCTAAATTCGGAATAGAAGTCACCTTTGTCGATGATCCTGAAAACCCCGAGTCTTGGCAAAAAGCTGTTCGTCCAAATACCAAGGCCTTCTTTGGGGAGACAATTTCAAATCCCAAGAATGACCTATTGGACATCGAAGCAGTAGCAAAGATTGCTCATGAAAATGGCGTTCCGCTGATTGTCGATAACACCGTCGCCACGCCATTTCTCATTCGTCCGATTGAGCACGGAGCGGATGTCGTCATTCACTCTGCTACCAAATTTCTTTCAGGCCATGGTAATTCGATTGTCGGAGCTATTGTCGACTCCGGTAAATTCGATTACGCCTTGCAGAAGGAGAAATATCCAAATTTCAATGAGCCAGACCCTTCTTATCATGGGTTGGTTTACGCCCAAGCACTGGGAGTTGGATCAGCATTTGGCGCAAATCTCTCGTACATTTTTAAAATTCGACTCACCTTACTTCGTGACACGGGTGCGGCGGTGAGTCCGTTTAATGCATGGCTGTTAGCAATCGGGTTGGAGACGTTATCCCTGCGCATTGAAAGGCACGTGAAGAATGCGCAAGAAGTGGCTGCCTTCTTGGAATGTCATCCGCAAGTGGAGAAAGTTAATTATGCAAATTTGTCTTCATCTCCATGGAATCACTTGGCGAAAAAATATGCTCCTCAAGGGACTGGTGGAGTACTATCTTTTGAAATCAAAGGTGGAATCGAAGCGGGCAAAAAGTTCGTCGAGGGTCTCACTCTGCACTCTCATGTTGCCAACATCGGTGATGTGCGTTCGCTGGTAATTCATCCCGCATCGACTACGCACTCGCAACTATCTCCAAATGAGCAGATTACCGCTGGTGTAACTCCGGGATTGATTCGGCTTTCAGTTGGGTTGGAAAATATTGCAGACATCTTGGCGGATATCGAAGGCGGCTTTGCTGCGGCAAAGTGAATTCACATGATTGAGAGCGATCGTCCCGTCACAGGTGCTTGGCTTGAGGGCCAAGACCCCGGCGATCGTCTATTCCACAATATCGGAGACCTCACCCTGGAATCGGGTGAGGTACTTCCTAGCATCACGATCGCATACCAAACATGGGGTGAACTCAACTCGGAGAGAAACAATGCAATTTTAGTTAATCATGCTTTGACGGGATGGTCAGATGTACCAGGGTGGTGGCCATCCATGGTCGGCCCTGGGAAACCACTTGATTCAGATCGTTTTTTTATTGTCTGCCCAAATGTCATTGGAGGTTGCCAAGGCAGTACAGGACCATCGTCAGTAGCACCTGATGGGAGACGATGGGGTTCGCGTTTTCCCGTGCTGACCATTCGTGACATGGTGGCAGCAGAGCTGCTTCTCACTAATCTGCTAGAAATAAAGAGTTATGTGCTCGCAGTCGGCCCCTCTCTTGGGGGGATGCGTTCTCTGGAATGGGCGATTGCGCACCCCGATCGTGTAGGTGCAATCTGCACGATCGGCTCTTCTGCAGTTGCAACCGGAGATCAGATTGGTGGCGCATCGATCCAGATTAGAGCGATCAAGAGCGATCCACATTTTCACGGCGGCGATTATTATGAGCAGGACATTGGCCCAGTTGAGGGAATGGGAATTGCGCGCAGAATTGCACATCTCACCTATAGAACCGAATCAGAGTTGGATGTGCGTTTTGGGCGCCAACTCCAGGGCGATGAGACAGGTAGATATGCTGTTGAGTCTTACCTAGATCATCAAGCCACAAAGCTCTCTCGGCGATTTGATGCAAATACCTATATCGTGCTGACTGAGGCGATGAATTCACATGACGTTGGACGGGGGCGAGGCGGAGTAGCTAGCGCCCTCGGGTGCATCAAGATTCCTGTCTCAGTGGTGTCGATTGACACAGACAGACTTTTCCCGCCGAGACTGCAGGAGGAAATAGTCGATCTGACCCCAACAGCTAGGTTACTTGAGACGATTTACTCACCGTTTGGGCATGATGGATTCCTTATTGAAGTGGAATCGATGGGAGAATTACTTCGAAAGGCCATAAATCGGTAAAAGTCTCGCCAAAAAGTGGTCAAAATGTGCATTTAGGGCTGTGGACAAATTATAATATGGGTATCAATTCCACTGGTCAGTAAAGTGAGGCCAGGTAAACCAAAGGATGCTCCGTGGCTGTATTTCGTGCGCCCAAAAAAGGCGACCAAGCAAGTAGCGCACCAGCTAAAAAGAGCGCTGCCCCCAAGGTGGTTTCTAAGAAAGTGGTTGCTAAGAAGGTGGTGGCTAAGAAACTTGCCGCAACTAATCCAACTAAAGCAACGACAAAGAAAATTAGTTCTGGAGCGCATCGTTTTCCAACGAAAGCTGAACTGGAAATACTTAAATTGGAGCGTGAAGCAGAAGAACGCGCAAAAGCAGAACGTAAGGCTGCACATCGTTTTCCAACCAAAGCAGAGTTGGAAGCTCGCAAGGCCGCGCAAGAACAAGACGTTAAACCCAAAATTGAATCAACCAAATCATCCACTCCACTTATCACCAAAATTGATGGCGAAGAGGTTGAGTTGGAGGAGATCGAACTAGAAGATCTTGAAACGCTGGTAGAAGAAGTGAAAGAGATAGTCGCCGAAGAAGAAGAGAAGGCGGAGATCCGAGTTGTCAACGTAGCCGAAGAATCTCAAAATGAAGAGAACGCTTTCACGATTAAAGATTCAGAAGAAGATGACGCACCTGCGCAAACAGTCTTAACAGCCGGTGCTACTGCAGATCCGGTAAAAGATTATCTAAAACTTATAGGCCGAGTTCCGCTGCTTAACGCTGAAATGGAAGTGGAATTATCGCTGCAGGTCGAGGCTGGATTATTTGCCGAGGAGCGGCTTGCCCATGATAAGAAAATGGATAAGAAGCAGAAGCGTGAGTACGAACAATTGGTTCTGCAAGGACGACGAGCCAAGAATCACCTACTTGAGGCCAACCTTCGTCTAGTGGTCTCTCTTGCAAAGCGTTACACGGGCCGTGGAATGTTATTCCTAGATCTTATTCAAGAAGGAAATCTTGGCCTGATTCGCGCGGTGGAAAAGTTTGATTACACGAAGGGTTATAAGTTCTCTACATATGCAACATGGTGGATTCGACAGGCGATCACTCGCGCGATGGCCGATCAAGCTCGCACTATTCGTATACCAGTCCATATGGTTGAGGTAATCAATAAGTTGGCCCGCGTTCAACGTCAGATGCTGCAAGATTTAGGACGCGAACCGACTCCAGAAGAGCTAGCAAAAGAACTTGATATGACTCCTGAAAAAGTAGTGGAAGTTCAAAAATATGGTCGCGAACCTATCTCCCTTCACACTCCACTCGGCGAAGAGGGGGATTCGGAATTCGGTGACTTAATTGAGGATTCCGAGGCAATCGTTCCCGCTGATGCGGTTTCGTTCACTTTGTTGCAAGAGCAACTTCATGCGGTCTTAGATACCTTGTCAGAACGCGAAGCAGGGGTAGTGGCAATGCGCTTTGGGTTGACTGATGGTCAACCCAAGACTCTTGATGAGATCGGTAAGGTGTATGGAGTCACACGCGAGCGGATCCGCCAAATAGAGTCTAAAACTATGTCGAAGTTGCGCCATCCTTCTCGATCTCAAGTTCTTCGAGATTACTTGGATTAAGGGAGTTGGACCGTTAATGACTGAGAATCCAAAAATCTTTCGTAATCCAGAAAGTGGCTCGCTTCGCTTTACCGGAACTGCAGATTTTGTAGACTCCGAAGGTAATGTGATCGAAAGCAGGAGAGATTTTAAGCTCTGTGGGTGCGGGAGATCATCAGATAAACCCTTTTGCGATGGTTCACATAAGCAGATTGAGAAAGAAAAACTCTAAAATTTCCTGAATAAACCTTGTTTAGCCATAGGTGGGTCATTAGAGTCTGCCACTTAAGCGACGTCGCTAAATTGCCCTAGCGCAGAATCTTGGGCCAACCTAGACGGGGATTACCAACTCATGATCTCTTCATCAACCGAAGCACGTGAGGCGCGAAACGGGCTCCATCCCACCAAGGATGAATTGATCCGAACCGTTGTAAAGCTTATGGATTTCCTTACCTTGGATGAGATTACCAGTGAAAAAGTACTTGAAATATCCGGGATCTCGCGTGGATCGCTCTACCATCATTTTCAAGACTTCGCAGAATTATTAGAACTTGCTCAAGTGCGTCGTTTTTCTCACTTTGTTGACAATTCGATTGAGGCTCTTAACTCGCTCTTCGTTGTAGTGTCAAACCGCGAAGAATTAATTGAGCGGGCCTTGCAACTCTCTCGAGATTTCCAGGCTCCTGATTTGGCAAATAATCGGATCGAACGTCTCACCGCGATTTCAAAGGTCATGCACAATACTCGGATGGCTACTACTCTTGGTGCAGAGCAAGAGAGATTGACCCAAACGATCGCTGATCTTTATCAAGGGTTACTAGATCGCGGACTAGGTAATCCAAACTTACAGCCCAGAACTGCCGCGGTATTATTTCAAGCTTATGCCCTCGGGAGGAGTGTGGATGACTTCACAATTAATCATATGGATCAGGAGAATTGGCTATACGCCGTATCGTTAGTCATTCAAGATATTTTTTTTCCGCTACAGTCAACAGTTCAGAGCTAATCC
>JAYTQV010000005.1:0-38331 GCA_043746515.1 Actinomycetes bacterium
GATCGACTGTGCAACGGGGCCATCGCTTTGGTGTCCTTCTACATCAATAATGAAATGATAGTGACCAAGTTCTCGACCAGTGGGGCGGCTCTGAATAAAGGTGAGATTAACTCCGAACTTAGCAAATTCGGTGAGGATTTCTAGCAGTGCTCCAGCATGGTCGATATCTATATATGCAACTAGGGAAGTCCGATCATTGCCAGTGGGGGATGGGACCACTCCTGGTTTGCGGGCCAAGACGAATCGAGTAACTGCCGCCTCATTGTCACCAATATTTTCGGCAACTATACGTAGTCCATACTTCTCAGCCGCAATCGCTGCCGCAATCGCTGCATCCCAACCTCCCTCTTTTAACCCCTCCGCTGCGGCAGCGGTGGAAGGCGTTGCAATAATTTCGGCATTGGGAAACTCGCGCGCGATATACGCACGACATTGTGACTCCGCGTGAGGATGGGTAGCAATTCTGCCTATTTCCTGCGCTACCTGGTTAGGCAAAGTCATCATCGCAAATGAAACTGAGATCGTAGTTTCAGCAACAATCTCTAGCGCAGTCCCAGTTGCCAGCTCATCAAGGGTGCGAGCTACAACACCTTCCACGGAATTCTCGATCGGGACAAGCGCGAACTCTGCCTCGTTGGTTCTCACAGCCTCTAGGGCAGATGTGACATTGGCATATGGGACTAATTGGTCCTTAAGGGTTGTGATACCTAAAAGGGCTGACTCTGTAAAAGTTCCAGCTGGTCCTAGATAGGCGTAAGTACTCACAGATGCACTCTATTGGAGTGCGTAGCGGATCCGTGAACAAATTCCAGCAACTACGCCTTTACAACAGTTGTAACGACCATCTATCTAGATCAGCGAGTACGTTATCTGCAACTGAAATTTCGTCGTCTCTGTTTAACACTGCTGGATTTACTCGATTGGCGCCGGGCAATCGACCACCAGCAGCAATAATCCCCGCGGCCAAATCATCTAGCCTATTTTCGCCATCAACACTCAATTTGGAGGCATCGATCGCGATTACAAAAAGGCTAATCCCTTGCGGTTTGGTGACATCAGATTTTACAAACATATCTGGCATATCTTTCGCGAGAGTCGGACCAATAAGGGCTCCGGTCAAAGACTCAACCATGACCGCTAGCGCATAACCTTTTGCCCCTCCCAAAGGTGCAAGCATCCCCGTGAGAGCCTCCTTGGCATCCAAGGTTGGCGCTCCAGCTGCAGTAAATGCCCAGCCGGGCTCAAGTGGTTCACCCGATTGAGCTTTAGCTGCAATTTTTCCCCGAGCGACGGCCGAGGTGGCCATATCAATAATCGTTGGAGGGTTCGTCGGAATACCTGCGGCTAACGGTGAGGTTGAAAGAACGGGTTTACTACCACCCCAAGGCGGCATCACAGCTGGGCCATTACTAAAGATCAGTGCAACTAATCCCTGCTTCACTATCGGTTCAACATATATCCCCAGGGCGCCACAATGTGATGAGCGGCCAATACCCACGGCAGAGATACCGTTTTCTTTTGCTCGCACCGCGGCCAGTTCAACAGCGCGGTGAAGTTGCCAATGTCCAACACCATCTTGGCCATCGAAAACTACAAGTGCCGGCATATCAGTGACTATCTTCAATCTTGCGTTGGGATTAATTCCACCAGCCTGCAATCTTTCTAGATAGAACGGAAGTCGCATCAGACCGTGGCTTCCAATTCCCCATCGATCACTTGCCACAATGCAACGTGCTGTTGTTCCTGCATTTTCACGTGAGAGTCCGGCTCTTGCTAGCAGCGCCGTTGCACGATCTAGTTGTTCACCAAGATTTACTCGTGCCATTAACGACGCGGCTCCTTGTGAGAACCAACTGCGTGAGTGGCTGGTTTTCCTGAAAGCACGAGCTCGATGTTAGAGGTAAGAATTTGATTAATCTTTGCCTGGCTCTCTTTGGTGATGCCGGCAATATGCGGAGTTAAAATGACATTAGGAAGAGTTTCAAGTACTCCAGGTGTAGGTGGTTCACTACTACGTACATCCAAGGCTGCTCCCGCAATCTGACCAGACCGCAAAGCAGCCACCAGATCTGATTCAACGATTACTTCACCTCGACCAACATTTATAATCAGCGCGCCACGCTTCATGGCGGCAATTCGAGAGGCGTTAATTAAATTATTAGTATCAGGTGTTGAAGGCATATGAATGCTTACGATGTCTGCATTATTAAGGGCATCCTCGAGGGAGCCCATAGTGATAGGAAGTCCGATTATTTTAGGATCGCTGTTCTTGACAAATGGATCAAATCCTAGAAAATTGATATTAAATCCGGCCAATAATCTCGCTGTTGCGATGCCCGTCGCTCCGCATCCCAGAAGCCCCCACGTTCGACCAGACAATTCTCCGCCAGCAGTTCGGTTCCAATTACCTGATTTAGTTTCAGAATCAGCATACGAAATATTGCGAAGTAGGGATAATGCCAGACCGACTGTCAATTCACCAACACTCTGCGCGTTGGCACCCAGACCGGCCGCGACAACGATGCCAAGTGCATCTGCACTCTTGATGTCAATATTGTCTAGTCCAACACCTGCTCTAGCTACGATTTTAAGGTTTGATGCGCTCGCTAATAATTCTGCAGTAACTTGAGTTCTATTGCGTACAACCAATGCAGTTGCATCTGACAGATTCTCTTTCAAATCATCCAAATTTTTCCAAAGCTCAGGGTCCTGCACTACCTCGTGACTCTTAGCGAGTTCGATGAAAGCAGGACCCCAAACATCTTCAGCAATAAGAATCATTATGCAGAGATATGCAGCTTAGTGAAGGTGAACTCACGGTGTCCCATAACTTCAGCGGTACATAGACGACCGTTAACGGTGCGCTCGACCACTGACATCATCTTGTCTCCTGCGCTTGTGAGGTCATACTCGTAACGCAGTAGTCCAGATACATCAAGATCCATGTGCTCGGTCATTGTGGCCGCAGTCTTTTTATTGGCGGTCAACTTCAATACTGGGATAATTGGATTGCCAATTACGTTTCCTTGCCCAGTGGGAAATAAATGCACTACTGCTCCAGCTGCCGCCATCAACGTCACACACTCTGCTGCCGCGGAGGATGAGTCCATGAAGTACAAGCCAGGTTTACTGAAATCTGGTTCTTCGGCGTAGCCAAGAACACCAACCACGGGTACAGATCCCGTCTTGGCGATATTACCAAGGGCTTTCTCTTCAATTGTTGTAAGCCCTCCCGCAATATTGCCTTGCGTCGGTTGTGATCCAAGCAGATTTGCTCCGGTCGACTCAATGACGTTGATGTAGTCATCATATTTCTGTTGAAACATTTTGCGCACGGTCTCACTGATACAACGATCAGCTATGAGGTTTTCTCCACCTGTTAACTCTGACGTTTCACCAAAGTAGACAGTCCCACCCGCTTCCACCCAGCGGTCGACCGCTTGTGAAGTGGTTGGGCAAGAACCCAGCCCAGAAGTCGTATCCGATTCACCACACTTGATCGACATGACGAGATCACCGATCTCGGCCGGTTCGCGATTTATCTCTGAGGCATCTTGTAAGAATTTTGCGGCTACTCGAGAGGCTTCCGCAATGACGTTGAGGTCACCTTTTCCTTCAATCGAAAATGTAGCAACCGGCTTACCAGTCTTCGCGATACCTGCCGCAACACGCTCGGTCCATTTTGGTTCAATTCCAATTACGACTACGGCTGCAACGTTTGGGTTCTTGCCAGTGCCTATGAGAGTTTGAAAGGTGAGTTCTAAATCGGCACCAAATTGCAACCTTCCAAATGCATGTGGCAAGGCGAGTGTTCCTGGAATTACCTTGGCAACCGCCTCGGCAGCTGCATTTGATAGATCGTCAACAGGAAGGATAATGACGTGATTGCGGATACCCATGCGACCATTTTCGCGGCGGTATCCAGTTAAGCGCGGCTTGCTTCCCATCGATAACTCCTCATGTTGTGTGTGTGAACGTAATCGCCTTTTTTGATCGGCGCTGATGCAAGTCCTACCTTTGTTCCATATTTAATGATGAAATCACCCTCGGCGATGTCAGCGAGCGCGAATTTGTGTCCAAGTACTACCGGCTCATTAAGAATTGCCGTGTGCACAGTTCCTTCCTTTACTGACAGCCCTTTAAGGGTGCCTGGTTGCATGTCGTCCATCACCACAGCGACATTGTCGCCATCGTGATGGAGTAAGAATTGTGGAGGTGTAATTGCCATGGATACTCCCTTCGAAGATTCTCTTTTAATATCAGTGGTCTGACCTCTTAGCAGTAATCTAAGCGTGAATATGCCTAAATGTCTATCTCTTTAACCCCTCGTGGTCTAACCTGTACTCATGGGCCAACTTCTCAGATATGGAATTATCGGGGCCGGCAGCATGGGGCGCGAACATATCCAGAATCTCAAGGTCATGGATGGTGTGGTTGTGACCGCAATCGCCGATCTCCACCAGGGCTCTCTCGATGCGGCACTCACGTTACTCCCGGATGTAAAAACCTTTGCTACCCATAAAGCTCTCTTGGAATCCGACCTGGTCGACGCCGTCATAATCGCTACTCCTAATGACACTCATATCAAAGTGCTTCGCGATTGTCTCAAAACCGACCTTGCAGTTTTTGTGGAAAAGCCACTGGCAACCACTATCGAAGATTGTTTAGAAATTGGCAAACTTGGTGCCAGTCGCACAGCACTCACGTGGATGGGTCTTGAGTATCGCTTCATGCCTCCCATCAATGAAGTTTTGGAACGGAGCCGTGCGGGAGAGGTTGGAGAGATCCACCATGTCTCAATTCGCGAGCATCGCGAACCTTTTTATCCAAAAATTGATAATTGGAATCGTTTTACAGCGCGTACCGGAGGGACTCTAGTTGAAAAATGCTGCCACTACTTCAATTTGATGGATCTAGTCATGGGCGAACATGCCACCAAGGTCTATGCCACCGGAGGTCAATCCGTAAACTTTTTAGATGAAAAATATGACGGTAAACCAGCCGATATGTTGGATAGCGCATTTGTTATTGTGGAATATGCATCAGGAAAACGGGCGATGCTAGATCTCTGCATGTTCGGTGAAGGGTCGCATGACAAAGAGATATTTACGGTCGTCGGAGATGAAGGCAAACTTGAATCTTTCTTACCTTCACATATTGTTCGTTCAAGTAAGCGTAAAGATTGGGGTAGCGCCTCTGAATGGTTTGCCGGAGCTCGCGGAGGAAGCACTGAGCGAATTGTTCTAGATCACAACGCTAAATATCTTGGTGCTCATTATGGTGCTTCGTATATCGAACATATGAAATTCCATAGAGCAATTCTTGATGGGTCTCCCCCCGAAGTCACTCTCCAAGATGGAATTACTTCAGTCGCAACTGGGCTAGCTGCTCATAAGAGCATCAATGAAGGACGCCCCGTAGCACTTTCAGAGATTCTGGGCTAACCATTCCAGGGACGGGCATATTCGTCCACGATCCTTGCCAAATTTTCTAGGCGGGGGATTGAGACCTCGCGTAAAGCCTTAGGCGTATTTAGCGAACCCACAATGTCTGCCCACACTGCGCGGCCTGCCAGAAATCCACTGGCCCCACCAATACAACAAGCCTTTACCGCGTCTGCGAAGAGTTCTGCTTTCACACCATTCGAAAGTACGACCCATGGTCCAGCGATAGCTTCAGTAATAGCAAAGGCTGCCTCTGTGATTTTAGCTAAATTACCTTCGCCTTTGTAGGGAACTTCGGCTTTATAAAGATCCGCCTTCCAATTGCGCGCTTCGCGAGCGGCAATGATTAGTTCCGCTTCACGGTCCCAAAGCTTTGTGGAATCTAGTGGTGGTTTCACAATCACTTCAATAATTGAAGGTAGTCCTGATCTGTCGCATAACTCATTAAATTCATCAACTAAGTTTTTTCGTGATTCTGGACTCTCATTGTTACGCCACAAAACCAGAAACTTCAGACCAACCGCCCCAATTGATGCCATTCGCATTGGATCGACATCTCCATCAACCGCAGTGTCGGTGGCAGCGCCTCCAGGAGGTCCGATCAAAAGATCAGCTGCTGCAATCAATCCACAACTGCCCTGCAATGCTTTGGCATCAACTATTGCATCAAGACCGAATTCTTGATCAACCAAGACGGCAGATGCGAATGGCGAGAGTTCGCGGGCTACATCTACTTTAAATTCGGTGAGCTGGGCATCTGTAACTGATGCTTTTTGGTGCGCAGCGAGCATTCCGCGTAGCGCTTCGCGTTGATCAACCGCAACCATCGCCAGAGCACCTGAAGGTCTAGCAAGATTCGTAAGTGCTCTTTTCATTTTGCTCCTTTTAGAAATAGTTCGAGTTCGGTGACCGTTGGAATCATTGATTGACCATCAAGTCCGCGGCAAGATAGTGCGGCTACCGCATTAGATCTAAGTAGTGCCTCTGGAAGTGGGCGATTTTCAAGCATCTGCGCCACAAGTGTTCCGTGGAATACATCTCCTGCACCAAGAGTGCTAACAATATTAACTGCAAAACTATCTGCTCTAGCTAATGTTGTGTCGAACCCAATCGATCCATTCCCACCATCTGTTGCTACAACAACATTTTTATTTTGAAGCGCTTCTAATTCGACTGCTTCCTCCAGATTTAAATCTGGATTTCTCTCCAGTAAGGCTGGCCCGTTTGGGACAAATAGATCAACAGTTGAAGCATCAATATCTTTCACGCCATAACCGGCGTCGAATGATATTTTTGGACCTTTCCCCCGACTAATCCCGAGAGCTCCAAGTTGTGAGAACCCCACATGATCAACATGTATCCAGCGTGTGGCCGCAGCCAATGCACAAGCCCGAGCACTCGGTGACGCTTGAACCGATGGTTGCCTCGTACTAATGGCTCTCTCATTGCGCTCTTTAGATACAACGATAACTGCGCCTGCTGTTGCAGATATCCCAATAGATATACCCTCAGTATTGACGCCTTCACGTTCAAAAATATTGAGCACTAACTGGCCATCCTCATCATCGCCAATTGTTCCAATAATTCCAACGGATATACCAAGTCGCGCGAGAGTAACTGCAGCAACAGCTGCTGGCCCACCGCCAGCACGGACAATCTCGAGTGCGACAACACGTTGATCCTCACGGGGATAACTCTCTACGAGAGTTATGGTATCCATTGTTATGACACCCACACAGATGACTTGAGGGTTCAAGTGCGAGAATTCTGCTTGGCTTCTGCGAGCGCGCTTTCTCTGGCACCATAGATGTGAATTCGAGTGAGTTTTGCCGCTAATACTCCATCGCCTTCTTCTATCGCACTATATATAGCGTTGTGCTCTCTGCGGGAAATTTCTGAACGACCCGGTAGACGTAAAGTAGTTTCCATAGAAAGACGCATAACATCTTGAAGAACACCAAGTGTCTGGTTAATAAAGCGATTTCCGGAGATTCCAACAATCGTTAAATGAAATTTCGCATCTAGCATCTGAAGTTGATCATAATCAATATGTTGGGATTTTGTAATATGCTCAATCTGATTAATGGTGGCACGCAGAACTCGTAAATCTTCTTTCGTCGCCCGCTTGGATGCCCAATTGGATGCTGGTACCTCTAGAACCTCGCGGGCATCGAAAAGTTCATTGAGATCGTGGGCTGATTTTAGCAAGGCTGCACGGAGCTCTTGGGCGACGACTGGTTCGGCCACGCGAGTTCCCTGTCCGTGTTTAATTGCGACAACACCTTGAGCTTGGAGAATATGCAGAGCCTCGCGAAGTGATGGCCTACTAACCTCGAGCAAAACGGCGAGTTGGCGCTCTGGGGGGAGTAAATCTCCTGGAGCCATGCCTTGCGCACGAATCATCTCCACGACTTGATCTGCAATGCGAGTAGCACGAGTAATCCGTGCAATCGGTGTAAAGGTGGAAGTAGCCACGAGTTAGCCTTTCACGGCACCAGCCGTAAGGCCAGCAACAAAAGATTTCTGCATAAAGATGTACATCAACACCATTGGGACGGACGCCACCATAATAGCGGTGAAAAGCATTGAGTAACTCGTACTGAATTCCCCCTTGTAATCAATGAGAGTTAAAGGCAGGGTTTTTTTATCCGCCTGCGTGATTAACATCAAAGGATAAAGCAAATCATTCCAGCAGATCACGAAAAGAAAGATCCCTGTTGCACCTAGTGCCGGTCTAGAGAGCGGAAGTGCCACAGAACGATAGACGCGCCAATGGGATGCGCCATCAATATTTGCTGCCTCATACATCTCTTTAGGTAACTGTCTAAAAAAGGTTGTCAAGATGAATATAGAGATCGGCAAAGTAATCGCTATATTTACAAGAATTAACCCAAATAATGAATTAGTGAGATGCAACTTCACGAAAAGAATATAAATTGGAATTATATTTACTTGTCCAGGAATCGCGAGCCCGAGAACAAAAAGTGTAAAAAGTATTTTCCCCGTTACGGTAATCATCCTGCTAATTGCAAATGCACAGAGAGAAGCTACAAACAAGGTCGCAGCAACTGAGAATGTTGTCACAATGACGCTATTCATAAATGGTCTGAATACATTTCCACTCTTGAATAGTGTTTTGTAATTATCGAGTGACCAGTGCTTAGGTAGCGCTAGTGGCTTTGTATAGATTTCGATATCTTTTTTAAAGGATCCCAACACAACGATTGATGAGGGAATCAAAATCAAGAATGCGTAAACTGTTAAGAGAACTCGGCGCCCTATTGTATAAATCATTATTTGTCACCATAGTTAATTCGAAGAGTCCTTCGTTGGACCCAAGTTATAACAAGTACAAAGACGACAAGAACTATGGATTGCGCTGAGGCGTAGCCCAGCTTGTATCCACCAAATGCTGCGTTATAAATACTGGTCACTATCAGATCTGAGGAATTCATAGGTCCCCCTTGAGTCATTGAATATATAAGATCAAAGGCCCTGAAAGTTTGGATTGTCGTGTATGCCACAACCACTGCAGTTGTTGGCAGAGCCATTGGCCAAGTTACATTCCTAAATTGCTGCCAGCGAGAAGCACCATCACATTCAGCCGCTTCGTAAAGATCTTCAGGAATTTGTTGCAATCCCGCTAAGTAAATGACAATCATCTGCCCGGTATGGAACCAAACTTGAGAGAGCGCAATCGAATAAAGAACAATTTTTGGATCGGAGAGCCAATTGAGTGCAAAGGCATGTAAACCTATTGCCTTGAGTGCTGCATTTATAAATCCATAATTAGGGTCATAAAGAAAAAGCCATATTAAACCTACGGAGACCGAAGAGAGAATTGTGGGAAAGAAAAAGACAGTGCGTAAGAAAATGTTCCCTTTGGAATTCTTAAGTAGAAAAATAGCAAATAGCAATGCAAATGCCGTTTGCAAAATCACCACAACAAAAGAGAAGCGCAAATTCTGAAAAACAATCTTTCGGAACAAATCGTCATTAGTTGCCAAATACGTAAAATTATGGAGGCCGACGAAAGTAGGTTTAGTTAGTCCATCCCAACGCTGGGTGGCATACAGCAAGTTTGAGATCGCTGGGTAAAGATAAAGCACCGCATAAATAGAAAAGGCAGGGAGTGCCATCAAGATAAGAACATTGGACTCTCGCTTCTTAATTTTTTTGGGCAAGCCAAAACTAGCCCCTCGAGATGAGGGGCTAGTTCGGTTGATTAGCTTTACGTTAATTATGAGCCCAAGTTCTGTTTAATTGTCTTGGACGCGTTAGTTAGAGTGCTCATTACATCTGCACCGCCTCCAATTGCGATCAGTGCATCTTCAATCACGTTACGGACTGTTGTGACGTTGTTGAACAAGAATCGTGGAGCAAGAAGTAGTTTCTTTCCCATGATATCTGAGGTATTGAACAAATCAGGATTTGCAGAATAGTCAACATTCACTATTGATACATGCTGCGAAGTGCCAACGGCATACTGCTGTGCAACTGGTGCTGTAGCAAGGTATGACATAAATGCACGGGCAATATTTTGGTCATGAGTAGATGATTTAGCATTGACGCTGAGTATGAAGGTGTTGTTTGTGATACCCATGAAAAGAGGCTTCGTGTCAACAGTAATCATTGACATTACCTTCATATTGCCCTTCATTGCAGGGTTAAGGTTCGTCACGGTGCTCATTCCGAACGTACCAGTCGGATAGATGGCGGCTTTACCAGAAGCAAAATCAGCTGGGGCAACGGTGTCGTTGTAACCAGTTACGTTTGCAGGAAAGCAACCAGCGTCGTTCATCTGCTTATATTTGTTGGCAATATCAACAAACCAAGGCTGTAGAAGATCGGCCTTACCAGTATCGAGAGCCTGAATTCGAGCGGTCAATGTTGCTACATCTGGGGCAGAGTTCATTAAAAAGGAGTTAATAATTTGACCAGCGTTGCCTCGAGTTGCTGCGGGCCAAGCAAATGGAATAATTCCGGCTGCTTTTACCGTTTTGCAAAAACCTAAGAGCCCTGTCCAGTTCGTTGGAACCGTCCAGTTATGCGATTTAAACATTGAAACGTTGTAAATTGGATCGTTGAAAAGAGATTGATATGGAATGCCATAAATAGCTCCATTAACGGTTGCAGGAGCCAGGGCGGACGCAATGACATTCTGCTTAACAAAACGTTCATTAGAGAGGTCCTTCAGCATTCCAGCGGCATAGAAGGTATTGAACTGACCTCCACGGCTCGTGACAAAAAGAGCTGCTTTTGGATTTGGCTGAATCTGAGAGAGGGCAAGATTGGTATAGTCATTAGAACTTTCAATCACCTGAGTAATTTTAACTCCGGGATTAATTGCCTGGAATTGATTAATGATTGTTTGGAAGATTGCTTTGTCTTCGGGCCGCCAGTGATGAAATTCAATACTTCCTGGGCTCACATGAAAGGCGCGGACGGGAGACTGCCCGTTTGAAGATAGTCGCACCCGTGCCCAAGTGAGTCGGCCTGTTGAATTTTTGGTACATATCAACGAGGTAGTTGCTGTCCCTGTGTTTGTACCTTCATTTGAACATTTGGCACCAAAGGTTGGTGATGAATCAGCGCTTACAGATGTGAGTGATGCTGTAACAAGGCCAAGGGCCAAGGCAGCGACCGCTCCCAAACGGAACGCATTATTTTTCTTTTTCATTTATATTCCTTCGTTTGAGGGGTTAGCGAGTTACTTACCATTCAGTGAGGGGGATCTCTAGAAGTTGCGCCATTCGACGTAAACCAGGCCTTACATCAACCCATGAAATCACGAGATGATGCGGATACCCGCCGGTGACTATGCCATTCACCAAAGTTGCAGCGTCTGGTTCAGTTCGAACTGTTGCCGTATTGCCTTGAAAGTGATTGGGAGCAGAAATCGATTCCCCTTGACTCACAACCATGCGCAGGCCCGACTTATTAGACGGATCTACATCCCGATCTACGCGGACCAGGGTCACTGGACCGGTTTTGAGCGGAAAGTTTCCTGCCACTCCAAACCCACGGTTGCAATGGGTTGACTGAGTGGCGTTATCAGGGTCTACTGCCAGCTTTGTTGCTGCTGAACCGCAGTGCCATAAACGAATAATGCTTTCATCTTCTTTCAGATCCACAATATCAACTAAATAATTCTCATCAGATCCAAGTGACTCGCAGATCAGCATTGTTACTGCACCCATCACATCTCTTTCACAAGTGGTAACGGTGCCGCGATCAGCAAGGCGTCCAAGAGCTGAACAGATGCAAGCTCCCATATCGGTTGGAAACTCTGGCCAGCAACGCACAGCAATTGCATCTAGTTGCTCTATCTCACGCCACTCATCTAATGCAACTTCTACACTTGCGACTTTGACTGCCTCAACCACATTTACTGCCGATAGCGATGGCTGCGCCGCAACTGCGGACTTATTGGCAGCCTGAGATTTATCGGTAGGCACCTGAGAAATTTTTGCAAAAGCATCCGACATTGTGAGTGGCAAGACATTTAAACCAAAAAGTTTCTTTAATTGTGCTCCATCGAAAGTGCAGGGTGTAAATCCATTTGGTGCTTCACCAATTGTTCCGATTCGTTTTCCCGCTAGTGAGTCGAGAGATTGCATAACACTTTGAATATCTGCGAGTTCACCGTCTTTTCTATCCGGCGTTGCCGTAGATGGAAGATTGCCCGATAGAGCTGCAATTAATTTTTCACGGACTTGCATTTCGTTCGCATTTCCATGAATGTGTCGTGAACTCTGTCCTGCACTCATCAGCGCATGCGCGGCAAGATTGGCACCACACATCGAATTTAATTTGAGCCGTTCTCCAATTGCTCCTGGTTCACGCATGGACCAAAGCAAGATAGGACCCTTTACATCGCCAAATAGTTCAACTGCAGGAGCTGCGTCAGAGAAAGTTGCCATAAATAGAATGTGAAGATCTGCATCGGGAAGTTTTACCGCAGCAACATCTTCTGGACTTTGTATTAAATGATTTGGTCCGACCACTTCAGCGCCTAACTCATTCAGTAATACCTGCGCCGCGTCGAAATTAGCCTGTGCGCAAGCGAGGTCGAAGGTAGGACGGGCTAGTGCTACCAGAGCAACTCTGCTCATTAATCCTCCAGTGGTAAGACCTCTTGAAGCCAGAGGGTTCCATCTAGGGGCACTTTGGTCAAGGGGCATTCCAAAAGAGTTATAACTCTGTTACCTAACCAGTGAGGCTTCTAAAGCTGCAAGATCCCCGGGCGGAGTCGACCGGCAACTTCCATAGCTGGCCAGTTCGGGTCAAAACTCAATAGTTCCGGACCATTTGTTGTGGTGATGAAGGTGTCTTCCACTTTCCAGCCTTTTCCGGTGGGGTTCCACGCGATCGGCTGGTGGTTACTGATCAGACGAGTGGAACCAAGATTGGCTGGCCAATCGCGAGGTAGGTATCCAGTTGGTCCACCCTGGTGGTGCTTATGCCATTCCAGACCATCAAAATTATGGGTCCCGTAAGCCTTGCTAGCGGCCTCAATGGGCTTGGAGAAAGAATCTCCTACAACCGTTGCATCCAAGATTGCTGCCTCGACGTGTAATAGATCTAGGTAGCTCTCTATCTCACTTTGTTCAATTTCCCCGAAGGTCACAATTCGGGTTACCGATGCAATCAGACCCTTTCGTTTGGCGCATATAGATGCAAGGACACGATTTCCGAGAAGTTTTTTCGTTGGTAACGGATGCCTAAATTTAAAAACTCGATCTGCGCCAGCGACTCCCAGAAACGCAATCTCTAAATCTGATTCCCAAAGCTGCTTCGAAATCAATCCGGCCACATCTATTTCCCGATCGGTTGCTTGAACGGTTCGCATCGCGAAGCCCATCGCAACAGCAGCATCAACCGAAATTTGACGGAGCCGTTCTAAATCTGCAGCGACTAGTGACCCACGCATAATTTCTAAAGCAGCAGCGATCTCTGGATTAGCGTCGCTCGTAACCTGGTCACCATGTGGGAGCTTCGCGTCACGACTCTCCCACCATTTAATAGCAGTAACTTTGACCTCTAACGGAAGCTCTTCCGCAATTAATCTTGGAGCTTCAATCTCATTAGTTATAGCTATAACTTCGGTGCGGGTTACCACAATATCTAGGCAGGCGGCGTCAATTGTTGTTGGCACATGCACTCGGCCACCAGTAAGCCATGCCAAATTGGGATTCTTTCGAATTATGATTGATTCTAGATTGCGCTCTACCATCAGGGTGCGAACTCTCGATAGCCGCTCATCAAATCCGTTGTTCATCTGCCATCCTTGCAAAATCGATGATGAGTATGGCCGTCAAATCTCTAACCCAATGAATTTAGTCTGAAGGAATTCATGAATTCCATCAAAACCACCCTCACGGCCTAGTCCAGACTGTTTGACGCCACCGAAAGGCGCCGCTGGATCAGAGATCATGCCGCGATTGATCGCAACCATTCCCGCCTCTAGCGCTTCAGCGGTACGTATTGCGCGAGCTAAATCTTGAGTGAAGACATAACTAATGAGACCAAAGGGTGTGTCATTAGACATTGCAATTGCCTCTTCGTCGGTATCAAAAATAACAATAGGGGCGACTGGGCCAAAGATTTCATGGTTCAAAATATCCGCATTTTTCTCAACCGTAAGAACGGTTGCAGGGTAAAAGGCACCTTCTCCCTCTGGTTTTTGCGCGCCAAGATTTACTTTCGCCCCTTCTTTAATTGCAAGATCCACAAGGTCGGCAATCTTGTTTCGTTCTTTTAATGAAACCGAGGCACCAAGTTGCGCACCTTGGCTCAATCCGGGTGCCATCTTAATTCCAGCCATTGCGTGCGCGAAGGCCTCTGTAAACTTTGCGGCGATTCCCCGTTGGACATAAATCCGATTCGCAGATGTACATGCAGCACCTCCGTTTCGCATCTTTGCCAGCATTACTCCTGCAACTGCCGTATTGATATCGGCATCGTCAAAAATGACCACCGGCGCATTGCCACCAAGTTCCATTGAAGTACGAATGACGTTATCAGCACATTCTTTGAGCAAAATTCGTCCGACTTCTGTTGAGCCGGTAAAGGAGAGATTACGGACACGGGGGTCGTGCAACATTTTGGAGATCATGGGGCCAGTTTTACTTGGCAAGACCACGTTGAGAACACCTTTTGGGAGCCCAGCGCGCTCCATGATGTCGGCGATAGCTAACGCTGTTAAAGGAGTTTCACCGGCGGGCTTAAGAATCATGGTGCAACCGGCAGCGACTGCAGGACCAATCTTGCGAGTCGCCATTCCAGCTGGGAAATTCCACGGAGTGATCAAAAGCGATACACCGATCGGCTGGTGGGTAACAAGAATTCGCTTGTCCCCGCTCGGAGATTTGCGGAAGTCACCGGGAGTACGGACCGCTTCCTCAGAGAACCAGCGGAAGAACTCTGCAGCGTACATAACCTCGCCACGAGCATCACTAAAAACTTTTCCGTTCTCCTTCGAGATCAACGTTGCCAAGTAATCAGCTTCCGCCACGACAAGCTCAAAGGCTTTTCGCAGTATTTCTGCTCGGAATCTCGGTGCGCTATTAGCCCATTCAGACTGCGCTGCATGGGCAGCTGCCACGGCAGCTTCACACTCGGTGTCACCCGCAGTGGCAACATTCGCAATAATCGAACCGTCACTTGGATCAATAACGGGGAGTACGCCATCGCCAGATATCCACTGACCGTTTATAAAAAGATTAGTCTTCAAATTCTGATCCATTGGGTAAGCATACGCATCATAAAGTGATAAAAAAGAAAGGTCTTAAACCGAAATTCCTAAAGAGTCTAGGCACTGTGAGTCAGCTTAAAGGTGTTTTATCAGAAGCCGAGTTATATAAAACAAATACTCGAGCTCTCCTTTCAGAAAACTCGAGTATTTGTTCAGAACGTCAATTTTTAAAGGCCGTCTGCCTTCAAGAAAGCCAAACACTTCGCTGTGGTAGTGCAGTTCGTGACATCGAAGAGAACCTTGCCTGACATCGTCATACCCTGTACTTCGTTGCCACTCTTAGCATCTGCAACATAGGCTGCATAAGGTCCAAAGGCATTGTTGAACTTGTTGTAGTCAATGCTGCCACTAGCACCTTCATAGTTAATCTTCTTGCCAGCCTTTAAAAGAGCTAAACAAGGAGCATAAGCGAAGCATGGAGTTCCAGGAGGATTGGTGACCATTGACATAGCCTTGGCCGCTTTTGTGCCATCTATTGATTTGGCATAACTATCAGCCAAAGCAAGGGAGATAACAGAGTCATAAGCATAATTCGCACCAGAGAGAACTCCAGCCTTTACAGCAGCAGGAGACAACTTATTAAAACCTGCCATAAAAACATTATTGGCAGCATTGTTAACAGATGATCCGTAAACCGAAGTAAAGAGTGAATGAGCTTGTGCTAGTCCAAATGCCTTCAAATAGTCCGCACTTGCAGTTACATCCGTACCAATCCAAGGTGTCTTGGATCCAAGTTGTTTGAATTCAGTGGATAAGACTCCGACCGTTGGCGCGTCAGTTTGCGTGAATATAACCTGTGGCTTGTCGGCAATGATCTGACTCACCGTGTTTGTGTAAGAAGATAATCCAGCTTGAATCGTGTAACTATGAATAACAATACCGCCAAGCTTCTTGTAGGTATCTGATACTGGCTTCACAATAGTTTGGGCCGCTGCATCAGAATAGAAGAGCAAATCGGCTTTTTTGTAGCCTTTGAGGTGCGCATATGTAGCCATTGCGACACCAAGCTGACTATCCGATGGACTCGAACGGAAAAGGTATGGATCCGTTTGGGTATCTCGGCTCGTGTCACCACCTTGGAACTCATCTATTATTTTATTTGATTGCAACACAGGTTCAACCGCATTGATTTCCTGCGTAGTGGGTCCGATGATTCCAGCAATGCCACCGCCTGAGATCAAATGCAAAAGCGCGGTCTTTCCTTCGACAGGATCGCAGCCAGTGTCACCTTGTGGAATGAGAAGTTTCTTACCCAAAATACCGCCTGCAGCATTTACTTGCGCTTGGGCAATCTGTGCACCCTGATAAATTCCTTGACCTAAGCTGGCTAAAGGACCAGTGAAACATGACAACACGCCATAAGACACTGTTCCTGAACTTGCTTCAGCTTGTGAAATTGAACCTAGCCCCGAACCAACAGCTAAGACAATCACGAATACGCTCGAAAGAACTCGAAGCGATTTATTGTGCCTATCGATTCCCATCATTGTTTTCCTCTCGTTGGGTACTTCTCTTGAACAAAATTTATTTTTGATCTAGGACATTCGACCGACATAAAGGTCAATCACCTCCTCATCGTGGAGAAGTTCAGAGGCTGGTCCGTCCAATCGATTTTTTCCTAAAACCAAAACATAACCCCAATCGGCATGACGGAGAGATTTACGTGTGTTCTGCTCCACCACACATATTCCAACACCAGTAGCCGCTACTTTTTCGATCTGCTCCCAGAGTGCATCCTGAAATAAAGGAGAAAGTCCTGCGCTTGGCTCGTCAAGCAACATAACGACAGGATCTAGCATCAAACCGCGTGCCATAGCGAGCATGTTACGTTGTCCGCCACTCAACTCTCCGGCTTTGCGGCGCAAGGACTTTTGTAAATCAGGAAAAAGTTCGCAAATTTCATTAATTCGTTCACTAACACCAGATTTACGGGTATAGCCACCCATCTCCATATTCTCACGGACAGTGAGATCTGGAAAAGTGTTAGCGACTTGCGGAACATATGCAAGTTTACGTTTGACCATTTTTTCGGGAGCTAAATTTGTACAATCCTCATCAAGCACGAATACATTTCCGCTTGATGTCCTGATAACTCCACAGATAGCTTTGAGAAGCGTCGATTTTCCAGCACCGTTAGGACCAATGATCGCAGTGATCTTTCCCTTATAAACTTCTAGTGAAACGCTTTCAATAATTGGTGCGCCTCCGTAACCTGCGGTAAGTGAATCAATTTTGAGTACAACTGGCGTTTCAAATTTATTCGTGCACATCTTCACCTCCTAGATAAGCATCAACTACACGCTTATTGTCTCGTAGCGCACTAAATGGACCTTGAGCAATTACTGAACCAAGATCCATGACAACAACCTCATCACAGGTTTTTTCAATAAACGGAAGATTGTGTTCAACTACAATCACCGTACTCCCCGCTGCCTTAAGATCCAGGATCGCTTTTCCAATTCGTTCTCCCAGAACAGGATTCACACCACCCATTGGCTCGTCTAGGATCGTAAGCCTAGGTTTTGCCGCAGAAATGCGAGCAAACTCGAGTAGTCGCTTTTGACCCCCACTAAGTCCAACCGATCGATTATTGCGAATTTCATCTAAGCGATACTGCTTCATTAACTCGCGAATATCATCACCTTCTTCTTCATCTTGGCGACGAAATCGACCCGCATAGACCAACGAACGCCAGAGTTTTTCGCGTTCAAGTTTCGAATAGGCCACCCGAACATTGTCTATAACCGAGAGGTCTTTCCACTCTCGCGGAGTCTGAAAGGTTCGAATCATTCCAAGACGTGATATTTCATCGGGGCGCTTACCCACAATTTCCTGGCCGTCAAATCGGATACTGCCTGAGTTTGGCCGTTCGAATCCCGAAACCAGGTCAATGACGCTGCTCTTTCCAGCTCCGTTGGGACCAATCAATCCCACAATGCTTCCCGCTTTGATTGTCATTGAGCAATCATTCACAGCCACGACCCCACCGAAAGATTTTGTGAGGTGACTAATTTCTAGAAGAGATGATGCAGTCAACTTCAAACCCCTTCTGTTTTCGATTTATCAGTTCCTAGTTGCTCGGGGATCAATCCGCTTGGTCTAAAGCGCAACATCAATATAATTAACAAGCCAATAAGTATTTGTCGCAAAGCTGGCCCTAATTCTGGTCGTGATGCCGGTGAAGGAATGTAGCGCGTCATTTCTACAAAGCCCACATAGACAATGAACGAACCAAGCACAACACCTTTTGGATTTCCACGTCCACCAACAAGAATTGCAGCGTAGAGAACGAATATTTCGGTCGGCTTCCAATCCAAAGGATTAAACGCGCCTATGTAGGCGGCAAAAAGACCTCCTCCTAATCCGGCAAGAGAAGCTCCAAACAAATATGTCCGGTACTTCGTCCAAAATATATTTCTCCCGAATACTGCAGCTGCTTTCTCATCATCTCGCACGGCACGAACCATTCGGCCAAAGGGACTTTTTGAAAGACGCATTACGAGCAGGTACACCAATACAAGCACGATCAAACAGAAACCGAAAAAGAAGAAATGATAAGTCCGATACGACAGATTGCCACCCATAGGGTCGTTGAGCCCTGAAAGCCCGTTATAACCGTTAAAGAGCGGGGTGTAGTTTTCGACAAAATAGTAGATCGCCCAGACCGCACCTAGTGTGGTTATAGAAAAATATACTTCGCGCAAACTCCGCAGCGCTATCGACCCAATGATCGCGGCAAAAGCCACCACCACAATTACCGCAAGTGGTACAGCCAATAAATAAGGAATATGCCAGCCGAGAACATATGTAACTGGAGATCTTGGTTTACCTATTGTGAGAATCATTGTGATGTAAATACCGAGGGCAAAATATGCATAAGCCGAAAGATCAAAATCTCCTGCCCAGCCCCAAATCATGTCAACCCCGAGAGCGAGAACACTGAAAATAGAGGCTTCCGTAAGAATTGCTGTCCAATATTGGAGCATCAGGCACGCACCTTTTGAGCTCGACCTCGAACAAAAACTCCATTTGGCTTGACCAAGAGCATGACACTCAAGAAGGCAAATGCAATAACGAGTTGATAAGCGGAACTTGTATAGGTGCCGGCGATTGCCATCACCAAGCCCAGCACTATGGCACCCCCCAGGGTTGCATATGCTCGGCCTAAACCACCGCCTACAGCTGCTGTAATTGAAAGCAAAAGAAATCCATTGCCGATTCCTGGAGTAATAGTGCCGATCGTTTCCCCATAAAGAAATCCAGCAAAGCCTGAAATGGCGCCGGAGACTGCCCAAGTGCGCATAACTACGCTGCGAGCAGGAATTCCACTTACTTGAGCGAGTTCGCGATTTTGCGACACAGCTCGAAGTGCTTTACCAAGTCGAGTTCGCTGCAATAGAAAATAAATTAAAACTGCTACCAAAACGGCCGCGATAATTACTTTTATAGTAAGGGTGGTCCAGAGGAAAGGACCTACATGTAGAAGATTTCCTTGATCAAATCCATAGGAGACACTCGCGCCTCCAAAAGCAATGAGTAGCGAATTTTGAAGAATTAATGAGGCACCCAACGTCGCGATGAGAGTAGATATAACTTTCTGCTTTCTAAATCGCTCAATCAAGAAAAAGTTAAGGCCCATTCCCGTTACGGCTCCCATAATCGTGGCAAGGAGAGCACAGATATAAATATTCTGATGAAATGTCGTCTCTGCAACATATGCCGTATAAGCGCCAATGGTGAGCACTTCACCGTGCGCCAGATTAACAACACGGCTTACCGCATATTCAAGAGTGAACGCAACCGCTGAAAGTGCGAGAATTGCGGCAGTTGAAATACCGAGCCCCACACTGATCCAAAAAATATTCACATGCTCCCTGACATTTGACTTTTGTATTTATTACTGCGGAGGATAAAACTAATGAGAAAAATAATTTTGTGAAGAGTACATCAGAATGTCTTCCGTGAATAGCACTGCAATATCGACGTACATTGCAATATAACGTTCTGTTATAAAGATCTTTCTTCTTTTGTTCCATTATTAACGGAAGAAATGATGTCCTAGGTTTCGATACTTAGCTAAGCGCTTGGACAGTCGAACTGTCGGTTCTGACCCAATGAGTGTAAGGATTTCGTACTCCAGCACTTGGGCAATACGTTTTGCAAACGTCTCTGGTTCACTTGCTGCATCTGGATTTTCTTCGACGATTCTGTCCACTATCCCCGCATCTAATAAATCCCGAGCTCTCACCCCCTGCTCTGCTGCCATCTGCGCTGCATATTCGGTCGTACGAAACATAATCACCGAAGCACCCTCTGGTGGTAATGGCGAGAGCCAACTATGTTCAGCAGCAATGACACGGTCCGCAGGCAAAATCGCCAGCGCGCCACCTCCGCCACCCTGACCGAGAAGCAGACAGAGAGTAGGAGCATCCAGGGAAATTTGGTCGGCGAGCGAGCGAGCAATCTCCCCTGACAATCCACCCTCTTCTGATTCCTTAGAGAGCATCGCACCAGGAGTATCTATGACGGTGACAAAGGGAAGTTTCAACTGGCTAGCCAATCTCATACCGCGACGTGCCTCTCGCAGGCCAGCAGGACCAAGCGGCTGGTCAGCATTTACCCGATCCTGGGCTAGAAGGATGCAAGGTGCGCTGCCAAAACGAGCGAGCGCGAGAAGTAAGGTCGGTTGGCTCTCTCCTTCACCAGTACCGTGTAAGGGGACGACATTATTTGCACCATAGCGAAGCAATGAGCGTATTCCGGGACGATTATGAGCTCGGGTAAGAAGTATCGATTCCCATGCGGAGTGTTCGCTTAACTCTCTGCTCTCGATATCGGCCACCATCCTGAAACTTCTTGAGTCAGGTAAAAGCACGTTGAGTGCTCGTGAAGTTACCTCAGCCAAATGGCTCGGTGCAAGGACTCCATCAATGAGTCCATGTGCAAAGAGGTTCTCAGAGGTCTGAACACCTTCGGGAAAGGCTTCTCCATATAATCCTTCATAAACACGCGGGCCAAGAAATCCAATGAGCGCTCCTGGTTCGGCAACCGTCACATGCCCGAGCGACCCCCATGAGGCAAAGACGCCCCCGGTAGTTGGATGACGAAGATACACCAGGTAGGGCAAGCCAGCGGATTTATGTGCAACGACTGCCGCAGTAATCCCAACCATTTGAAGAAAGGCGATTGTTCCTTCTTGCATTCTTGTGCCACCGGAAGCCGGTGCTGCTAAAACCGGCAGCTTCTCTTTCGTCGCCCGTTCGATAGCGGCAATGACACGCGATGCTGCGCAAACCCCGATCGAACCAGCTAAAAAACTGAATTCTCCAACTACGACAGCAACTTTTCGACCACTAATCAGACCTTCACCAGTGAGAATCGCCTCGTCAACTCCAGATTTGAATCTGGCACCTTTTAGTTCTGCCAAGTAATCCTGCGATGCTCCTTGGGGATCCTCAATATCTTGGTCCCACGATTTAAACGATCCATCATCTAAGACCAGATTGATTAACTCCCAGGCACTCAAATGTTTTGTCATCACGCAATTATTCCGGTTTGAAAAATTCATTACTCTTCAATGGAGTTAAGCCACGACAAGATCGAATCTGTATGCTCACCGAGCAACGGGGGTGCCAACGGATCTGGACGGTGGCCGATTGAGCCATAACCTTCAATCCTAAGAGTCGGTCCAGGAATCGTTATCTTTCCTAATGAAGAATGCTCTACTTCCATTAGAAGCCCTTGTGACTTCGTCTGCTCCCATTCATAAACGCTGTTAATTGAACGAACCTCACCACAAGGAATACCCAATTCATTAAGTCTCACCAGTAACTCAGATAAGTTCCATTCTGCAAAAACACTTTCGATTTGGCTTATCAGATCTTTTCTACCCTCAACACGGAGCGCGTTAGTAGAAAACTCTGATTTATCTAAATCAAAAGCGGGTGCGAATAAACGCCAAAGGCTCTCGGAACCAACAGCCATTTGTATAAATCCATCTTTGCAATGAAATAAACCGTAAGGCGCGATAGATGGATGGTGGTTTCCATTTGCACGAGGAACTTCACCAGCAACCGTGTATCGAGTGCCTTGAAAGGCATGCACCCCAACAATGGAAGCAAGAAGCGAAGTTCGTACTACTCGTCCCAGTCCCGTGCTATTTCTCTCATGCAGTGCAGCAACGACTCCATATGCACCATTCATTCCGGCCAGTAGATCCCCAATTGGAACTCCCACTCGTGTGGGCTCGTCAGAGGTCGGACCGGTAAGTGACATCAGTCCGCCCTCACCCTGCGCAATCTGGTCGTAGCCAGCGCGGCCGCCTTCGGGACCGTCGTGCCCAAAACCAGAGATCGATAACACAATAAGTTTCGGATTTAGAGCGTGGAGTCGCTCAGTAGTGAATCCCAAACGATCAAGAACTCCAGGGCGAAAGTTTTCAATGAGAACATCAGCTCGAATTACCAAGCGGGCTAAAGTCTCTTTCCCTTCTTCGGACTTGAGATCAAGGGTGATTGATTCTTTGTTTCGGTTGCATGAAAGGAAATAGGTTGATTCAAGAGAATCTGGGGCACCAACAAATGGTGGTCCCCATCCTCGAGTGTCATCGCCGCCGTCGGGATTTTCAACTTTGATCACGCGTGCTCCAAGATCCCCGAGCATCATTGCGGCATGTGGACCTGCTAAAGCACGCGATAAATCAATTACGATCACGTCGCCTAAAGGACCACTTCTCACTGAAATTCAACCCCCTCCACAAATCTTTTACCCTTGTTGCAAGACCCGTGGTGAATATTACTTATTTTAATTAGTGCCCGAGAGGGGATTTGAACCCCTACACCCTTGCGAGTACACGGACCTGAACCGTGCGCGTCTGCCGTTCCGCCACCCGGGCTTACCTGCAAGAGGTTAGCACCGTTAGGCTCATTCCATGAATCTCTCATTCAAGGTTACAGCTCGAAGTGAGTTAGGTCTTGTGAGAGATGGAAATGAGGACGCCGCGCTGATCACTTCCCATCTGGTTGCTGTTGCAGATGGGATGGGTGGCCACGCTGGTGGTGAAGTTGCCTCCAAAATTGCTATCACTTGCGTTAGAGAACTGAGTGGAGTTCTTAACGACGCGGCTTTAGATGCCGAATCGCGCGAGGATTTGCTCCTCAACATCTCCTTCTCAATCGATCATGAAATAGCGGAGGTCGCTAGCGCCGATCGCTCTCTACAAGGAATGGGCACAACGCTTACTGCCCTCCATTTGAATGGGGAGAACGTGGAGCTCCTCCATATCGGCGATTCCAGATGTTATCAGTGGAATGGCAAGAAACTCACTCAGTTAAGTTATGACCACACAGTTATGCAAGAATTGCTGGATCAAGGTCGCCTTACGCCGGATGAAGTCATTAATCATCCGCAAAGGTCATTGCTAACCCAAGCACTTATTGGTGACTCTGGAATCGATCCCATCCTCCTAATTTTTGAAGCAAAAGTCGGAGATTATTTTCTGCTATGCAGCGATGGATTGAGTTCCGTTCTCTCAGATCATGAAATTACGAACATCATTAAGAAATCAGAGCCATATGATGTTGTCGATCACTTAATGACTGCAGTACATGAAAAAGGGGCACCTGATAATGTAACTATTATGTGGGTTGAAATTATGGATCACGCTCCCAACTTTACAACCGAACTACTTGGAGCAGCCCTCGCATGATAAATAAAGTTCTAAATAGCCGCTATGAACTTGGCCCCATGATCGGAACAGGTGGTATGGCTGATGTGTATATTGCCGAAGATCTTCGCCTTCATCGAAAGGTCGCGGTAAAGATTCTTCGAAGTGACCTTGCACGTGATCCCTCATTCATAGCGAGATTTAAGAAGGAGGCGCTTGCGGCTGGTGGATTAAACAACCAGGGCATCGTCGCCGTTTTTGACTCTGGTGAAGATGGAGCAGACTCTTATATCGTGATGGAGTTGGTAAAGGGTCATACCCTTCGCCAAGTTTTGCAATCCCGCGCTGAAATCTCACAAGCTGAGGCGGTCACGATCATCTTTGAAATACTAGAAGCTCTCAAATATTCACATGAGCAAGGAATTATTCATCGTGATATAAAACCTGGAAATATAATGATCACTGATTCTGGCAAAGTCAAAGTGATGGATTTTGGCATTGCGCGCGCATTAGATGATATTGGTGCGACCATGACAAATACTTGGAGTGTAGTTGGCACCGCACAATATTTATCTCCGGAGCAGGCGACGGGCGAATATGCAGACGCTCGGAGTGATATTTATTCACTGGGATGCTTAATGTATGAATTACTGACGGGAAGACCGCCATTCATCGGAGATACCCCGGTTTCAATTGCCTTCCAGCATGTTTCGACTCCCCTTCCGGCACCATCAGATCTCAATCCCGGAATAGACCCGAATCTAGAGACGATCATTGAGGTTGCACTTCAAAAAGATCCAAATGATCGATATCAAGATGCTGGAGGAATGCTAGAAGATCTTCAACGCGCAATTAGAGGCGACCAGGTGACTACAAAGATTCGCAGAAAGAATCCGCGACGGAAATTTTTTTTAATTGGTGGAGTAGCAATCGCATTATTATTGATTCTCGTATCTACTTTTGTTTCCCGCTCCAATAAACCGAATGTAACGCTTCTTTTGATACCAAATGTCGTTGGTCTAACAGAGTCGCAGGCGCGAGCGCTACTTCCAAATTTTACAATTAATATTCAAAATACGGTTTCATCTACAATTCCCAAAGGAAGAATTTCGGCACAACTACCTCTTGCAGCTTCTAAGGTAATTCCTGGAAGTAGCATTACTTTGAGCGAATCTACTGGCGCAGGAAATACTGCAGTTCCGATAAATTTAGTAGGTCTTTCACTTGCGGATGCGCGCAACGCATTAACATCCGTTGGGCTAGCCATTAACCAAACAATTCCGGTTGATTCAAGTCAGGCGCCAGGAACGGTACTTGGAGTAAGTCCATCGCCTGGAAGTATCTTGTTGGCAGGCTCTGGAGTAATACTGCAAATTGCTAGTGGAACTTTGCCAATTCCGACTCTCGTTGGGCTCACACAAGTTCAAGCAATCACGATGTTGACGCAAGAAGGCTTCATAGTTCGAACTGCCACCGCATATGATCCAACGCAAGCGCTGCAAATAGTTTTAGCACAAGCACCAGATGCGGGTACGACTCAAAGTCTTGGATCTGCAGTGACCATCACAGTCAATACTCAACCTACTAGTTAAATGAATCCTTATTATTATGTTTTACGACTGGCGATAACCCTTCGGATCTTGTTCTAGCTCCTTCATCTCCACAGCGCACCAACCAATTTCCAAGCATCTGATGCCCGTGCTCTGTTAATACGGATTCAGGGTGAAATTGCACCCCAGAAATTGGAAGAGTTCTATGTTCGATCGCCATAACAACGCCTGATTCAGTTTTACCCGTAACTTCCACATCAGTCGGTAGTGTCACAGCTTCAATTGCCAAGGAGTGGTAGCGCGTAGCGGTGAATGGAGATGGAAGATCTGCTAAAAGTCCGACTCCGCTGTGAAAGACACTTGAAGTTTTTCCGTGTAATAACTCGGGAGCTCTTGAAACTGTTGCCCCAAATGCAACTGCAATGGCTTGATGTCCAAGGCAGACTCCGAGAAGAGGAACCGCATTCGCCGCCGCCCACTGTACGAGTTCGATACTTTGGCCAGCGGATTCTGGGGTTCCAGGTCCTGGGGAGATCAGTAAACCGTCAAATTGGCTCAGAGTGTGAAAATCAATTTCGTCGTTGCGGCGAACAGTTACCTCAGACCCTAGTTGGGCCAGATACTGCACCAAGTTATAGACAAATGAATCGTAGTTATCAACGACGAGCACTCTGGTCATGGCATAAGGCTACCGATATGAATAGCGATGAGATTTTCAATATCGGTTTCATTGTGGTGTACCGTTTGCTCATGCCTAAATCACATGGACGGAAAAAGGAACCGGTATATATCCCGGAGAAGGTAGCCCATCTGGCTCCCCTTCCTAAAGAGAGCCCAATGTGGCTCGCTCCCGCCATGCTTGTTGGCTTCTTAGTTGGACTAGTCTGGATCGTTATTTATTACGTAAGTAATACCTCGTATCCGATTCCCCACATCGGAGCTTGGAATATGGTTATTGGATTTGGCTTCATTGCAGGCGGATTCACGCTCGCCACTAAATGGCGCTGATTACCTAATTACACGACTGTAATTCTCCACACGGTGGATAAATCCTGTGGAAAACTTCGGTTATTTCTCAGCAAATCCCCAGTAAAAAGCGGAATCCTCATCCTTATGCCCCTCTTGGGGCAAGAAACAGAGATTTCCTGGAAGGCTGAAAATGACCATACTTAAAGAGAGAAACGCCGTGGCTGATACATCACATAATAATTTGCAGAGAATCCTCGTTGTTGATGATGAGAGTTCGATTAGTGAACTTATTGCAACAAGTCTACGGTTTGTCGGATTCGACGTTAGAACAGCAGCAACCGGGTCTCAGGCTTTAACGATTGCTGAAGATTTCAAACCTCACGCTCTTATTTTGGATGTCATGTTACCTGATCAAGATGGATTTGAAGTCTGCCGTCAGTTGCGCATCGAAGGGCATAGCGTCGGAGTCCTATTTTTGACCGCAAAAGATACCGTTGACGACAAGATCAAAGGTTTGACCCTAGGCGGAGATGATTATGTTACTAAGCCCTTCTCGCTCGAAGAATTGGTTGCTCGCTTACGCGCACTATTGCGAAGAATCGGTGCAGTAGAAGGTACGGTCGATGAAGAGAAGATTCGCTTTGCTGATCTAGAGCTGGATGAAGCAACTCACGAAGTTCGCCGAGCTGGAAACTTAGTTGATCTATCTCCCACAGAATTCTTATTACTTCGATATTTGATGATCAATGCCGATCGCGTGGTAAGTAAATCCCAAATTTTGGACCATGTCTGGCAGTACGACTTTCGTGGCGATGCCGGCATCGTTGAAACCTATGTTTCATATCTACGCAAAAAAATTGATATCTACGAACCTGCACTCATCCACACGGTGCGTGGAGTTGGCTATCGAATGAGAACCCCCGCTACCAACTAAGATAAGTTTTTAATGGTTAAGAGATTCCCAAAGTTTGCTCACTGGAGCCTTCGCAACAGATTGTTGCTGGCTACAGTCGTTGTGGCTGCGGTTGGTATCGGAGCATCAGATTTTGCTGCGAACGCAGAACTCAAAGGGTTTCTTATTCGGCAGGTGGATTCGCAATTACATAGTGTCGCTCAAGAGGCGGTCACACGGCTGATTCGAGCGGGCATCGATCCAAATGTGGACGAAAGCCAAGTTCCACAAAATAGCACCCCCCAATTTCAGGCGGTAACTCCACTTCGTGGAGTCCCAACCGCTACTTCAGTAACGCTCTTAGATCCGATTGGAATTGTCTTGGGACAACTGGGAGGAGATATCTCCTCTGGATCTACTCAAGCAACATTTAGTGGTATGACCATCTCACAAGTCACTGCCAAAGGTGGCAAACCATTCACGGTACATGCCGAGTCACCAAGTTCAGATACGCGAGCTGTGGCATTTGTTCTACCATCTAATCTTGGTTCAGTGGTCATCGCCGTTTCACTTGGCAGCGTAGAGACGACTTTACACGAGCTTGGTTGGCTCTTCCTACTCATAAGCATTGCTGTTCTTATCTTGATTGGTTTAATCTCACGTTGGTTGATAACGCTAAACCTCAAACCACTCCTGGAAGTTGAAGTAATTGCGGCCGCGATTGCGGAGGGAGATCTCTCTGCTCGCCTTCCAGAACTGCAGCCATCAACTGAAGTTGGACGGCTCACTCAATCTCTTAACACCATGTTGGGTCGAATTGAAGAATCTTTCGAACAGAAGAATGCCTCTGAATCTAAATTACGCCGCTTTGTCGCAGACGCTTCCCATGAACTTCGTACTCCACTAACTGCGATCCGCGGTTTTGCAGAACTACACCGTCAAGGTGCAGTTACCGGTGAGGAAAAAACCAAGGAGCTTCTTGGGAGAATTGAGAAAGAGTCGATTCGAATGGGTTCACTCGTCGAGGATTTATTATTACTGGCTCGAATGGATGAAGCCAGACCTCTCGCACTTGAGCCCGTGGACCTCACCCATTTGATAAAGGAATGTGTCGCTTCCGCTCTAGCAGCAGGGCCGGATCATCCAATTGAGGTACAAGTTCCAGATGATCTATATGTTTTAGGTGACAATAAAAGAATTCACCAAGCGCTTGGCAATTTATTGGCCAATGCCAGAACACATACCCCAACTGGAACTCATATCCACATAATTGCGACCGCTGGAGAATCTGAAATTACTATCAACGTAAAGGATGCCGGTCCTGGACTAACTGAAAGTGATCAAGTACGAATCTTTGAACGCTTCTTTCGAGTCGATCCGTCGCGCGCCCGCCATGCTGGTGAAGGAAGTGGGCTAGGGCTATCAATTGTAGATGCCGTCATGAACGCACATGGGGGCAGGGTTTCAGTAGAGTCAATACCTGGAAGCGGCGCCACCTTTACATTGCACTTTCCTATTACCGCCTGAGCTTACTCTTAACATAAAAGTTAAATCCGCCTGAAACAACATGTCCATCTTGTGCCACGACCCGAAAGTTCACTCGATATTTCCCCGAAATCGCACCTATTGTTAAAAGCACATTGGAGAGCACTGCCCCGCTAACTCGGTTACTAGTTCCAGTCATTACCTTGCCTTTGGAATTAACTACTTGAATAGTATTGATGACGCGCTTGCCAAGTACCAAGAGTGGGTCTCCAAAAATTAACGTAATCTTCTTTGGAAATAAGGTAATTGTTGAATTTGCGACTGGACTAGAAGCGATAAGAACAGTGTGCGCACTAGCCGGTGATAATTCCAATGTCACTAGTCCTACTGCAAGAATGAGAGTCGAGATTCGTCTATTCATTGGGATAACTTGGACCCGATATTTAATTTAAAGATCTCTCTGAGTGCTCCATACACAGCGTCTGTTGTCCACGCAGGTTGGCTCTGCTTTACCAAATTGAGTCTTCCTTGTTTGCTCAAATAAAGATTTAACGTCTTTGGTAAGGTTTTTGGATTAGACACTTGTGGATTACCTAGCTCTAGCCAACGCCAGTCTCCATTGGGACCAATCAAAATCACCACATCATCGTGAATAACGTCGTAGGTAACTGGTTTGCCCGTCTGCCAATCAAGCGTGGATTTACCTGTCTTTTTCTGTTCTTGCGTGTAAACGCCGAACCAGCCCCAAAAATTCTTTAGGGCAGTGACCTGGCCGGTCGCAATGGTCCATGAGTAGTCTCCATAAAGGGCTTGATAAGCCTTGAGCCGCGCAACTGTATCTCGCTTTGGATCTACAGTAACTTCGAGCACCGTAGAACTTTTGGCTAGACCTGCTTTTTTCAGAGCATCTGCGATGTCGCGCATATTGATAGTGGTCATAGGGCAGATATCATCACACGTCGTAAAGAAATCTGTCAGCACGACATATCTTCCTTTAAGGCTCGCTAAAGTAAAGTTCTTTCCTTCCGCATCGTTCAATATGGTGTGAGATACCAATGCGGGCATTTTTGCATCAAACATCGTGCCACCCAGCTTTGCTGCCGTTCCTGAAATTGGTGGCGGGGTCATACTTGGGGAGCTAGTGTCTGCCAAGGATGGAGAGACCATCAGTCCGAGTAGTAGAGCCGCAGATACCGCCAAACTTTTAATCATGCGGATTACCCTCCATTTTTCGCAGTATTGCAATTCTTGTAGCTAACGGAGGGTGGGTTGAGAAAAGTTGTGAGGTTTTACTACCATCTAGCGGAGATTCGATCCACATGTGAGCAACAGCGGTGGACTTTTGTTTCACAATCGTGCTGTCAGCGGCTAGAACCTCCAGGGCTCGTCGTAACCCCGTGGGATTTCTAGTGAAAGCCACTGCTGTGACATCCGCAAGCGCCTCTCGCTTACGCGAGATTGCTAGACGAAGTAAGAGCGCCGCCAATGGGGCCAAAATAAGCACCACGAGAGATGCAATCAGTGCCACGGGATTTTGATTATTATTGTTATTGCTGTCTCGACGATCGCCGCCGCCAAAAATCATCATTCTCAAAATAAAATCACTCAGAAGTGCGAGCGCACCGGCAGTGGTTGCGGCGATCGCCGAAACTAAGGTGTCGCGATTAGCCACATGTGCCAACTCATGAGCAGTAACGCCTTGTAACTCTTCGCGATCCATTACTCGTAATATGCCCGTTGTGAAAGCGATGACAGCATGGTTCTCATCTCTTCCAGTAGCGAAAGCATTTGGCGCATCATCTTGGACAATTGCGATTTTTGGTGTTGGTAATCCTGCGGCAATACAGATTTCTGAGACCAAATCGTATAGCTGCCTGTTATCTGCTTCCGTAATGACTTTGGCTCCGGTCATAGTTAAAACGATCTTGTCCGAACTCCAGTAGGAACCCCATACCGACAAGAGAGCGATTCCGATAGCGAAGGGGACTACACCAATACCGGTTTTACCAAAGTAAGTAAGAAGTGCCCAGATAACGACTCCAACAAGAATCGCCATACCGAATAGAAGTTCGGTTGACTTTAATTTATTGGCAGATTGAAGTTTGCGGAAATCCATAATTAGAACTTGACCTGCGGAGCCTTACGATCTTGGGGATCGTCTACCTCATAGAACGGACGAGTAGTCACTCCTGCTGATTTTACAAAGAGGCTACTAGGAAAGGCTTTTATTGCTGAGTTCAATGTTCGAACGCCGTCATTGTAGAACTGGCGAGCAAAGGAGACTTTATTTTCAGTTGAAGAGAGCTCCTCTTGAAGAGCTAAAAAATTCGTTGAGGCCTTTAGGTCAGGATAATTCTCGGTTACTGCTAATAGTCCACGCAGCGCTTGAGTTAGTTGACCATCAGCGGCAGCTACATCAGCGACCGTTGTTGCAGTTGTAGATTTGGCACGTGCTGCGACAACCGCCTCAAAAGTCCCGGATTCATGCGCTGCGTACCCTTTGACAGTCTCAACCAAATTAGGAATGAGATCAGAGCGACGCTTGAGCTGAACCTCGATCTGCGCGAAAGCCTCATCCACAGAAATATTGGCACGAACAAGTCGGTTTCGCGACATGATCGCTAATAAGGCTAGGACAAGTAGCACAGCAATTATGAGAAAAATGGCGTTCATTATTTACTCCTCTAGTTCCTTTTTATTTAATTTTGGTTTGGTGAAAATTTAACCAAGATTTGCTGGGGGTCGGACCACGCTGACCTTGATACCTAGAACCGTACAGTGCGGAGCCGTATGGATGTTCTGCGGGAGATGTGAGTTTGATGAGACATAATTGACCAATTTTCATTCCTGGAAAGAGCTTCACTGGCAGATTTGCAACATTAGAGAGTTCCAGGGTGATGTGCCCAGAGAAGCCAGGATCTATAAATCCTGCAGTGGAGTGGGTCAAAAGCCCAAGTCGACCTAATGAGGATTTTCCCTCGAGGCGCCCTGCAATATCATCAGGCAGAGTAATAACCTCGTAGGTACTCGCAAGAACAAATTCGCCAGGATGCAAGATGAAGTGCTCATCTGGGGCAACCGCAACTTCTCTGGTGAGCTCTGATTGCTCAATAGACGGGTCAATCACGGAGTATTTGTGATTTTCAAATACTCTAAAGAATCTATCTAAGCGTACGTCGACGCTTGAGGGTTGAATCATTCCAGGGCTAAATGGTTCGACCTTTACTCGCCCTGCTGTAATTTCGGATTCAATATCTCGATCGCTCAATAACACGGTCAAAACTCTATCAGTCCACCCTCACCAGCCTTGTTTGGCGAAGCAGGGTGCTGGGAGCGGATAAGTTTGGGCAGTGACGACCCGACGCGCATACCTACTTCTCATTTGCGCAGCGCTCCTATATTCAATCAACGGCATCGTCTCCAAATGGGTAATGGAGTCAGGACTGTCGCCATGGCGGCTAACCGAGATACGTACCGCCGGTTCTCTCTTCGCCTTACTAATCTATTTAGCGCTTAAAGGTCGCCTTCATCTCTTACGACCCGCAAAAGAGGAATATGGGTTGCTGGCACTCTTTGGAGTAGTCGGCATCGCTGCCGTGCAATCCTTCTATTTCTTCTCAATTTTGCGCCTACATGTCTCGATTGCCCTCATCATTGAATTCACCGCTCCGATCTGGATAGTGCTGTATCTACGCTTCATCAAAAAAGTAAAGATCTCCAATTCGATGTGGCTCGGTCTGCTGGCCGCATTCATTGGGCTAATTCTCGTAGGTCAGGTTTGGAGGGGACTCACTCTCAACGGACTTGGTGTTATCTCCTCGTTCCTTGACGCGCTAAGCCTGGCTGCATATTTCATGTTGGGCCGAGCTTTAGGAAAGATTCGTGGAACCGACACTATGTTGGTCTGGGGATTTGGTATCACTTCTCTCCTTTTTGCGGTGGTTCAACCATGGTGGTCTTTCCCACTCCACATCTTCACAAGCCAGATCAATTTGAACGGACAATTCTCAGGTCATCATCTGCCTGGTTGGATCCTCATTATTTTTATAGTGCTAATCGGAACAGTTCTTCCATACTTATTTGTTCTCGCGGGAGTTAATGCCCTCTCTCCGCAAGCTGCCAGCATTATTGGAATGTTAGAACCAGTGCTTGCGGGAGTCTTTGGTTGGATTCTTCTTAAAGAAACATTTACTGCGATTCAACTCATTGGGGCTGCAGTAGTACTCATCGGAATTTTCATTGCTAACGAAAAAATCCCAAGTGAAGTTACTGCGGGGCGCTCACATGGTAATGAGGAAGACCATGGATCTATTTGAAGATGTGATGGCGGCAAATCAGAATTTTGCTTCCGTATTTGCCTCCGAAGACTTAACAGGAACTGCAGTAAAAGGTTTAGCCATCGTCACCTGTATGGACTCTCGACTAGATCCATTGAAAATCGTCGGAATGAACGCAGGTGATGCCAAGATTCTGCGTAATGCGGGAGCCAGAGTTACAGATGACGTTTTGCGTACCTTGGTCTTAGCCACACACCTACTTGGAGTAAATCGTGTACTTGTGATGCCCCATACTGACTGCCGAATGGCGAGTACCGACCAAGCAGGAATACATGACGCTATCTCACGAAAGAGTGGAGTCGATACAAGAAGCCTTGATTTTCAAACTACTAACGACCAAATCGGTGCTTTACTTAAAGACATTGTAAAAATTGAGAACTACCCATTACTTCATGATGAGGTTAGCGTTATGGGTGCTATCTATGATGTGAAAAGTGGGCTATTAAAGGCAATAAGTTAATCCTTTACGAAATTTTCTCCGCTGCTAAATGCAGGGGCAATATCAGCAAACTTAGCAAAGTGAAGTTGAGCGGCAACTGTAATTGTACGAGTCGGCCCATTTCGGTGCTTGGCAACAATGAGATCAGCTTCACCAGAACGATTTTGATTGTCATAGAGGTCATCACGATGCAAGAGAATTACCATGTCTGCATCTTGTTCAATAGAACCCGATTCTCGCAAGTCTGAAAGCATTGGTTTTTTATCAGCCCGCTGTTCAGGTGACCGATTTAACTGTGAGATTGCAATAATAGGAACGTTGAGTTCCTTGGCAAGCAACTTTAAATTACGAGAAAACTCTGAAACTTCTTGCTGGCGATTTTCCACTCTTTTTCCGGAAGTCATCAATTGCAAATAGTCGATAACAATGAGTTTGAGATTATGGCGTTGTTTAAGGCGACGCGCCTTGGATCGGATCTCCATCAACGAGAGATTCGGAGAATCATCAATAAAAAGTGGAGACTCAGAAATTTCACCCATGCGCTTTGCTAACCGTTTCCACTCATCGTCAGAGAGTGAGCCAGATCGAATATTGTTTAACCCAACTCGCGACTCCGCAGAGAGCATGCGCATCGTAATTTCAGAGCGACTCATTTCGAGCGAGAAAATCACTGCAGTATTGCCATCATGAATTGCGGCATGTCTTGCGATATCGAGTCCAAGAGTTGATTTACCAACTGCAGGTCTAGCAGCCAGAACAATCATATTTCCGGGGTGAAATCCATGTGTGAGTGCATCAAGATCTTTAAAGCCACTCTTAACACCCTCCTCCGCCACGCCCGAGGAGATCGCTTCGATCTCCTCTAACGCTGCAGGCAGCAATTCGGAGAGTTGAATATAATCTTCTGAGACCCTCGATTCGGTAACTTGATAAACCTCAGCTTGGGCGGCATCCACGGCATCATCGACATCTCCAGACTCGGAGTAACCGATCTGAACAATCTTGGTTCCGGCTTCTACCAGGCGTCGCAATATGGCGCGGTCTCGAACTATGCGGGCGTAGTACCCAGCGTTTGCAGCTGTTGGAACTGAGGAGATGAGTGTGTGTAGATAAGGTGCACCGCCAGCGCGGGCAATATCACCACGCTTGGTTAACTCCGCCGAGACCGTCACTGGATCAGCGGGGTCACCGCGTCCATAAAGATCCAGGATTACATCGTAGATAATTTCGTGCGCTGGTCGATAGAAGTCGCGTTCACGAATAATTTCAACTACATCCGCGATGGCATCTTTGGAGAGGAGCATCCCTCCCAGTACCGATTGTTCTGCGAGCAGGTCTTGCGGGGGGACTCGTTCAAATTCAACGGGTCGTAGTTGAGAACTACCATTCCCACGATTGGGAAGTTCAGCAAGACTCATACGGGTATCTTCTTATGAAGCACCGACATTCCCTATTTACGGTCAGCGGTGTTGTGCACGTCTTTGTGGGAAAGTTTGAGATTGCTGGGGATAACCTGAATATTCGTGTGGAGGGGTTGTGGGTAACTCCCCTTGATTTGGGGATAGAGCGCTCTTTTCACTCCATTTCACGCTCAGATTAACTCACTCGGCTGGGGATAAAGATTGTTTTAAGAATCTCACTATATGAGAAAACCCACCTACACGTGTAGGTGGGGTCAACGATCAATGAGATTAAGCAGCGACAACCTGAACTTGAACGGTTGCAGCAACTTGATTATGAAGGGTTACCTTGGCGGTATAAGTACCAAGCTTCTTCATCGATGGAGCTTTTAAGCGATGACGATCTATATCGACGCCAACAGATGACTTGATCGCGGCAACAAGATCTTTATCGGTTACCGACCCAAAAAGTGAACCGGTAGAGCCAACCTTTGCTTTCACAACAATTGGAGCCTGCTCCAAAGTTGCCTTTATTTCGCGAGCGTGATCCAGGTCCCGAATTTCGCGAGCGCTACGAGCACGACGAATTCCCTCGATCTGCTTCTCTCCCCCTACTGACCATGCGATGGCATTGCCGTTTGGAAGCAAGGAATTTCTGGCATATCCATCTTTCACAGTAACAACATCTCCGGCTTGACCGAGTCCTGCAACTTCGCGTGTAAGAATGAGTTTCATATTTTTCGCACTCCTTATCTTGCCGTTGAGGTGTAAGGCAAGAGAGCCATCTCGCGGGAATTCTTTACTGCTGCTGCAATTGCACGTTGATGTTGGGTGCATGCACCTGTAACTCTACGAGCGCGGATCTTTCCGCGATCAGAGATGAATTTGCGAAGGGTCGCGATATCTTTGTAGTCGATATAACTGACCTTCTGTTGGCAGAACGAACACGGCTTCTTCTTAAATTTCTTAAGGGCCGCAGCCGACATCTTTGGCGCGACCTTCTTTGGTTTTAAGGTCTTATTACTTCTTGCTCCCACTGTGGTGCTCCTTTAAGAGGGCCCTGTTTATGAGACAGGAATGGTTGATGAAAATAGATAGGTATGTATTAAAACGGAGGCTGATCATCAGCTGCCCCTGTTGCCCAGCCGCCACCAACTGGTGCGGCCGACCAAGGATCATCAGATGATGCAGTTTCAGATGTAGCGGTAAATCCACCAGTACCCGGACCTCGGGTTGTCTTTGTGACCTTTGCGGTTGCGTTGCGAAGTGATGGACCTACCTCATCAACTTCAACCTCAAATACTGTGCGCTTTTCGCCTTCTTTAGTCTCATAAGAGCGCTGCTTTAAACGACCAGAGACAATAACACGCATTCCACGCGTTAAAGACTCTGCGACATTCTCTGCTGCTTGACGCCAGATCTGACAGTTAAGAAAGAGGCTATCGCCATCTTTCCACTCGTTCGTCGCCTTATCCAGGTAACGAGGAGTAGATGCAACGGTGAACTTGGCAACCGCAGCACCCGAAGGTGTGAAGCGCAGTTCAGGATCGCTAGTTAAATTACCGATCATTGTTATTGTTGTATCGCCAGCTGCCATTTTTTCTCTCGCTTAGTTGACTAATATCTGATTATGAATTGAGTTGATCTGGACGGACGACCTTGGTGCGCAAGACGGCCTCGTTCAAATTGAGTTGGCGATCAAGTTCTTTGATCGCATCTGGACCACAGTGCAGATCTGCAACAGCGTAGATGCCTTCGGTTTTCTTGTTGATTTCAAAAGTCATACGGCGACGACCCCAAATATCAAGCTTGTCGACGGTTCCACCACTGTCTTTGATGATCTTGAGATACGTCTCAAGACTTGGTGCGACTGTGCGTTCTTCTAGGTCTGGATCGAGAATGACCATGATTTCATAATGACGCATGCGTTAACCCCACCTCCTCTGGACTAAAGCGGCCGTGGGATTTCCACGGCAGGAGGGTTACTGCTCCAACAGCGGAAAGGACGGGTGCCCTGAACGTGAAGGAAGGGTAAGCCTAACTCCCCGCCTCAATTTGGAGAAATTCCTCCACCTGGGGCTGCTGCTCCGCTGTGGATAAGAAGGTCCGAAGCGCGAAATACAGGCTGGTGGCGACTCGAAGCAGGATAGCTCCGGCATACCACTTGGTTGGAAGAGCAAATTTACTACCTCCGTAAGTGGCGAGGTACTCCCAAATGGCAAAGTGGTAGATAGCCTCGGCCCCTTGCCAAATCCAAAAAGCGGCCCGATCCCGATTATTCACTAGGGCCAGGATCCCTAGAGGAGCTAACCAGAGGACATACTGTGGAGAGTAGACCTTATTAAGCGCGGTAAAGAGCGCGACAAATATGAAAGCGCTCTGGGCCAAACTTGGTATTACTTTGCGCTTTAAAAGGCGGAATGAGATCGAAGCCGACCCCAGAAGAAAGAGGACGATCCAATAGATATTAATACCTGGCGGGTTCACGTTAAAGATATTAAGTGCCTGCCAGAGCGAACCTAGATCCGCGGGGCGAGAACCATTTAATTTGAAAAATCTCCACCACCCGGTGGGAGTCGTGATTGCAAAAGGCGCATTAATAAGAGTCCAAATTATTATTGTTTGTAGTAAGTACTTGGTAGCCTGACGAATCTCTTTCTGATGAATAAAAATTATTGTGATTGGAATCAAGAGAACAACAGGGAAAAACTTGGTAGCGATAGAGACTGACAGGGCAATCGAGCTCAACTCATATCGCCTACGGTCAAACCAATAGATTGCAGCTACGGCTGTGATGACCGCCCACATATCCCAATTAATATATAAAGATGCGATGACCGCTGGGAGTACGGGAAGTAAGTACCACTTTGACGGATTAATTTTAGAGATAAGAATTGCGGTTCCAACGAAGAGCGCAGCAAGTAGTGCAATGTTAATGAGGAAGTAGTACTTATCGGAGTTGTAGCCAACCGGGGTGATCATCGCGGTCGCCCACATAACCATCCCAGTCAAAGGTGGGTACTCAACGGAATTTGTCAGACTTGAGTATGGCCAGTGGTGATCGACGAGACCACGGGCATCAAATAAAGCAGGGAGGTCGCTATAGCATTCATGCACATCAACACCGACTCCAGCCCAGTTTGAGTTGTAACAGTGGTCAAACTTTACGAAAGATAAGAGTGCGGCAAAAAGCGCTAGAGCAATTACTGCCTTGGTTAAGAAGGAGAGCTTCATTCGCTAATTGCTTTTTACTTCTTCTTTTTAGGCTGATTCGGGGAAGGAGCTGGCTTGGGGGTTGGGGTTGGCTTTTGGGCCAGCGCAGGATCAAGGGTTGGGACTGCGCTCTGCATGGGGACGGGATCAACTCCACCAATATTTGCAGGAGCCGGAAAG
>JAYTQV010000006.1:0-3834 GCA_043746515.1 Actinomycetes bacterium
ATCTGAATTATCGATCGTAACTGACACTTCAGCGCGCCCTAAGGGAGCCCGCCCAGTCGTACCGGCGAAAATCACATCTTCCATCTTCCCGCCACGCAGAGTCTTTGCGCCCTGCTCCCCCATAACCCATGAGAGGGCATCAACCACATTAGATTTTCCTGAACCATTTGGCCCCACAACACAAGTAATTCCACGCTCAAAAAGCAAGGTGGTCGAGGAGGCAAAGGATTTAAAACCTTTGAGATTAATGCTCTTTAAATACACGAGGAAAACCTATCTCTATCTGAGCACGAATCTGGACAGGAACCACTAGTTGCGCTGACACCTCGGGCAATAATGTGAGGAACGTGCACCTACTATTATTCTTCGAATCGCTCCCATACATTGAGGACAGGGTTTATTCTCTCGTCCGTAGACATTGAGGGAATTTTCAAAGTATCCACTCTCCCCGTTCACATTCGTATACAAAGAATCGAAGGAGGTGCCACCCTCAACCAATGCTTGAGACATTACAACATCAACTGACTCCAACAGCGAATCAATTTGTCGAGTAGATAATGAAGAGGCCAAAGTTTGCGGATTGATTCGAGCTCTCCACAGGGATTCATCGGCATAGATATTTCCAACTCCGCTCATCACATTTTGATCTAGAAGAACTTTTTTTATTTCTATCTTTCGATTCCGATACTTAGCCATCACTGCGGCGCGATCAAAATAAGGGTCAAAAATATCTGGAGCGATTTTCGAAACGAGCAAGGGAACATTTCCACTATAAGGACTCAACGCTAGCCAGCCAAAGGTACGCTGATCAATAAATCGCAGTTCAAAAATCTTTTTTAGGGGACTCTTACTCTGAAGAATCAATCGTGCTCGAAGGTGCCTTTCATCAAAAATCTCAGGTTTTTGAACTAGAAATTGCCCACTCATTCCCAGATGAGCAACCAATGCATAACTACCATCCGCAATAAACCAAAGAAATTTTCCACGTCTAGAGATACCCTTAATGCTCTCCCCTTGAAATTCTTGTACAGGGGCGTAAGTGCGATCACTGACGGCTCTGGGATGTAAAATATCTATATCTAAAACCGAGGAATTTACACACCAATGCTCTAGACCACGTCGTACCGTCTCTACCTCAGGAAGTTCGGGCATGCAAGATTTCAAGCGCTAACTTTGCGGCTACCTGTTCTGCCTCTCGCTTGCTTTTGCCCGTGCCAGGATTGAAGCGTTCACCATTTAAAACCACCATGGCAGTAAAACTTTTATCGTGATCAGGACCTGATTCTTCAATTTCATACACTGGAGAGCCGGACCCGCCCAGCGCCGCCAGCTCTTGCAGCGCAGTCTTACCATCAATTCCACCGCCTTCGGCATTAGCCGATGCAATCAGGGGCCTAAACCACTCCAAGACTTTTGTGGTAACAATTTCAAATCCATGTTCTAAGTAAATCGCTCCTACCAACGCTTCTAATGAATCTGCCAAGATAGAGTTTTTATCTCTTCCACCTGTACTCTCCTCGCCTTTACCAATTCGCAAGTAACTACCCAGAAATAGTTGACGGGCGATCACTGCGAGTGCTTTCGTATTTACTACTCCGGAACGAAGTGGGGAAAGACGACTCTCATCAAGGTCAGGAAATTGCAAGTACAACTCTTCGGTGATGATCAAGCCCAGGACGCTATCGCCCAAAAACTCTAGGCGTTCATTTGTGGGAATTCCACCAGATTCATAGGCAAATGAACGATGGGTTAACGCAAGTTCAAGTGACGACGCTGATACCGAAATGCCTAGGCTCTCGGTGAGAGCAGCGGACAGATCAGACCTCGATAACCTGACGGCGGTTGTACATACCGCACGTTGGACATGCGGTGTGTTGCAACTTCGGCTGTTGGCACTGGCTACACAAAGAGGTGGCGGCAGGAGTAGTTTTCCATGAGCTACGGCGTGTTCGTGTACGCGAGCGCGACATCTTTCGCTTTGGGACTGGCATGGTTTTGCTCCTTCTAAGAAAACGGACGATCTACAAGGCTACATCAGCTTGCTAGCGACGTCCGCTAGGCGGAAGCCGCTTTAAGAGGGAAAGTATCCCCCATAGGCCCAAAATAGTAAAAACGAGAGAAATCACGCGTTCGGCCCCTTCCAATCCGAAAGGCCTTCCCACCGAATATCAGATGCCGCATGAGCGTGGTCAGCGGGTAGAAGTTCCCATTTCACCCCGCAGGTGGAACAGAGTCCCTCGCATTCCTCGGAGCAAAGCGGATTAACCGGGAGATTTAAGATAAGAGCGTCACGGATAGGAGCATCTAAATCTATTAAATCCCCATCCATCTCCAAAATCTCATCCTCATCCTCCACCTCAATCTCTTTGCCCTTACTCTTAGGCTTCTGGCGCGAATCAATCTCGTAATGAAAAAGTTCTTGAAAACTTTCATCAATTGGAAATGAAACTAGATCGAGACAACGAGTGCACTCCCCCACAGCGTCGGCTGATACCTGTCCAGTAACCAACACTCCCTGAGCTACTGCTTCCAGACGAAGATCGAGATAGATCGGACTTTCACCAGAAACAGCTAGGAGTGGAACTCCAATTGATTCGTGTTCCTCGAATGTAAGTTCATACTCGCGCATCTCACCTGCCCGCCTAGGAAGGTCATGAGCACTAAAGATAAATGGGTTCTTTGTAGTCATAATTAATTACTCCGCAAGATCAGAGAGAACGTGTTTCTCTTCAAAACCTTGTAACTTCTCGCGACCACGATGAACGGTATCCAATGTTTTATTCAAGATAACTTCGAGAGTTGCCAATCGAGAATCAATATAAGCTTCGATCTGTTCACGCTCATACCGCGCATCCTCTTCTACTGCCGCCAATATTTTCTTTGCTTCCGCATGAGCAGCAGAGACTATCTCGGTCTGCTCAACCATCCGAGAAACCTCTTCTCGACCTTGTGCGATATATGAATCAGCGCTGGCGCGCGCCTCTTCTAAAATTTGTTCGCGAGTATCAATGATTTGTTGCGCCAAAGCAAAATCCTGCGGAAGGAAATTACGAGCAGCATCCAACACTTCGAGAAGTTCACCCCGATGTACAACACAACTGGCCGAGAGTGGAACCCCACGCGCCTCTTCCACCATGGAAATCGCACCTTGAATCCGATCAATAGATTCCATTAGTTACCTCCGTGGATTAGCGCTAATCGGGTTTTCAGCCGTTCGAGCAAGGTGGCGGGAATGTAATTTGAAACATCTCCGTTGTAGCTGGCTATCTCCTTCACTAATGAGGAGGAGAGAAAGGAGTGTTCCGGCGCTGTGGACATGAAAAGGGTTTCGATACCCTTGAGTTGCAGATTAATTTGCGACATTTGCAACTCATAATCAAAGTCTGTAACAGCGCGTAGCCCTTTCACAATGACACCAATATTATTCGCAGCACAATAGTCGACAAGCAAGCCGGACCAAGAATCAACTCGAACATTGGAGAATTTTGCTGTTACTTCGCCAATCATCTCTATTCGCTCGGGCACAGTAAATAATGTGCTCTTGGTCTTATTGACTAATACGGCAATCACCACTTCGTCAAACATCTTGCTCGATCGCTCAATAATGTCGAGATGTCCATAGGTGATGGGATCAAAAGACCCCGGACAGACAACTCTCTTCACGGCAAGACGCTAGCAGAGTGGACCCCGTAGAAGATACTTCCCTGTCCATACGAGCGCACTTTCAATCCACTGAGCAAAGGGGGCCAGTTAAATGGTCGACTCTTGCTCTCACGTTCAATGGCCACGACTCCATGCGGTTGCAAAAGTTTTCGCTCCGAGATTACGGAGAGC
>JAYTQV010000007.1:0-14016 GCA_043746515.1 Actinomycetes bacterium
ATTGGTAACCGCTGGGCTCATTTCTTGCATGCAGGCTTTCGGTGGGCAAAATATTACTTTTGATTACTACGCTGGTCATTCTGTTGGAGAAATTACTGCGGTCTGCCTCGCCGAGAGTTTTGATGGAGATGCCGCACTCACACTGGTCAATGTTCGTGGTCGAGCAATGTCTGCAGCGGCTACGGGTAGTGATACAGGAATGTCAGCAGTCTTAGGTGGCGAGCGCGACGTAGTTGTAGCTGCACTAACTGCTCTTGGCCTTACTCCCGCCAATGAAAATGGAGGCGGGCAGATCGTCGCGGCGGGAGCTCTCAGCGCACTCGCAGCGCTAGCGGAGAATCCACCGGCCGGCTCCCGAGTTCGTCCACTTCAAGTTTCGGGTGCTTTCCACACTAGTGTCATGCAACCCGCCCTCGTTAAACTCGCAGACGCCGCACGAGAGATCACAGTCAGCGATCCAGTTGCTCCGGTTGTATCCAATAGAGATGGTGCCCTTATTACCAATGGTGACGAGCTGATGGCTAGAATCGTCGGTCAAGTTTCTGGTCCAGTTCGATGGGACCTATGTATGAACACTCTCGCCGAAAAGGGCGTTACTGGTGTCGTCGAAGTCGCTCCCGGAGGAACTCTGACGGGACTCGTTAAACGCGCTCAACCTGGTATTGAGTTGTTTGCAATAAAAACCCCAGATGACATTGCAGGTGCACGTGAATTCGCTCGTAACCACGGAGGTACGCGATGACTATTTCATTCAAGACCGAGTCGCGCAATGCGCGAATCCTTTCAGTTGGCGCATACCGTCCGCCGCGCGTGGTACCGAACTCGCAACTTGTGGAACGAATCGACTCCTCCGATGAGTGGATCCAACAACGCACCGGAATTCAAACTCGTCATTGGGCTGCAGCGGATGAATCAGTCACTGATATGGCAGCGAAAGCATCTCGGATTGCTATCGAACGCGCTGGACTTACACCACAACAGATCGACACAATAATTTTCGCAACTATTACCTACCCCTACCAAACACCCAGTGCATCTACTGCTGTCGCACAAGACCTTGGAATAGTTGGTGCTGCTGCGTTTGATGTTGGCGCTGCTTGTGCAGGATTTTCTTATGGAGTTGGTCTGGCAAATGACATGGTCCGCTCTGGTTCTGCGACCAACGTATTAGTAATAGGTGCTGAGAAGATCTCTGACTTTCTTGATCTTGATGATCGCGCTACTTCGTTTATCTTTGCTGATGGAGCTGGTGCTGTAGTCATTGGACCATCAGAAGAAATTGGAATCGGACCCACCACTATGGGATCTGATGTAGAAAATCGCGATGCCATCGCCATGATTCCTTCCTGGATTGATTACAAACCAGGTTCTGATCTCACTACTCTTTCGTGGCCCGTTATTCATCAAGAGGGTCAAAAGGTATTTCGCTGGGCTGTGTATGAAGTTGCCAAGGTAGGCAAGCAAATCATTGCCAATTCTGGACTGACCCCCAGTGATATCGCGGCCTTTATTCCCCATCAAGCTAATGAGCGCATCATCGATTCATTGACCAAGTCAATGGAACTGCCTGACACCGTCGTAGTTGCCCGCGATATTCGAACAACAGGAAATACTTCAGCAGCCTCCATCCCACTTGCGATGGACGCCCTGTTGGCCGAACACCCTGATTTACATGGCAAAAATGCTCTACTGATCGGATTCGGGGCTGGACTGGTTTACGCCGGTCAAGTCGTGGAATTACCTCCTCAACCTAGATAAGAAAAGGGAAAAGACAATGGCACTAACTCAAGAAGAAGTACTGGCAGGAATTAAAGAGATCGTTGTAGAAGTTGCTGGCGTTGACGCTAGCAAGATCGAAATGTCGAAGAGCTTCAGCGATGATCTCGAAGTTGATTCATTGAGCATGGTCGAAGTTGTCGTTGCTGCTGAGGAGAAGTTCGGCGTAAAGATTCCTGACGAGGAAGTTACCAAGATGGGCACAGTCGCAGACGCTGTTAACTTCATCGTAAGCGCTGGAAAGTAATTACTGAAAGATGAGCGATAGAACCCGCGTTGTCGTCACTGGTCTAGGTGCAACTACTCCCCTTGGAGGGGATGTACCTAGTACATGGGCAGCTTTACTTGCTGGAAAGAGCGGTGCACGTACTCTTGATGAGGAGTGGACCGAGAATTCAACGGTGAAGTTCGCGGCGCGGGTAGCAGTTGAACCAAGTGGCAAATTAGAGCGCGTAGAAATGCGTCGCCTTGATCGTTCCGAACAGTTTGCAATCATTGCTGCCCGAGAAGCATGGGCCGATGCAGGTTCACCAGAAGTTGATAAGGAAAGGCTTGGTGTTGTGATTGCATCAGGCATTGGTGGCGTAATCACCTTGCTCGATCAATATGACATCTTGCGCGAAAAAGGACCACGCTCCGTAAGTCCTCACACCGTTCCAATGCTGATGCCAAACGGACCTGCAGCGAATGTGGGTTTGGAGTTGCAGGCCAGAGCCGGGGTTCACACTCCTGTGAGTGCATGTGCATCTGGCGCCGAAGCCATTGGCTACGCAATGGAGATGATTCGAAACAATCGTGCAGATGTTGTAGTTACTGGTGGAGTAGAAGCCGCAATTCACGGACTTCCAATTGCCGGATTTGCTTCCATGAAAGCGCTCTCAACCCGCAACGATGCACCGGAGAAAGCCTCCCGTCCCTATGACACCGATCGCGATGGATTTGTACTCGGTGAAGGTGGCGGTGTTATCGTTCTAGAGTCCCTAGAACATGCTCAAAAACGTGGGGCCAGAATTTATGCGGAGATCGCCGGCCAAGGTCTGACCTCTGACGGTTATCACATCGCCGCACCAGATCCTGATGGCTCTGGAGTTACACGGGCAGTTAAATTTGCTTTAGAAGATAGCGGTGTTGATCTTTCCGAGGTGGTACACCTCAACGCTCACGCCACCTCCACTCCTGTCGGAGATGTCGCTGAAGCCAACGCTTTGGCAGCCGCCTTAGGCGACCACATCAACCATGTAGCTGTTTCGGCCACGAAATCCATGACCGGCCACCTACTAGGCGGGGCTGGCGCAATCGAGACGATTTTCTGCGTACTTGCCCTCTATCACCGCAAGGCGCCACCAACGATCAACATTGAAAACCTTGATCCAGCCGTGAAAATAGACGTAGTTCGGGGTGTTCCACGCGATCTTCCTGCAGGTCAGATCGCCGCGATCAACGACTCCTTTGGCTTCGGAGGACACAACGTCGTCCTCATTTTCCGCTCCTTTGAAGGCTAGCTTGCGCTAATTTTTCCCTCCAAGGGGTTTCAACTCTCTAGTTTTAAGTTACACTTCACGACAGTCGGACGCTTGGCAGTACCCGTTTCATGGATTCGGTCTGTAAAAGAGGAAGACCGAAGCTAAGGAAATCTTTAGCTTCACTCACATACCGAAGGAAATATCTACATGGCAACAGGCACAGTTAAGTGGTTCAACTCTGAAAAGGGTTTTGGTTTCATTGCAGTTGATGGTGGCGGACAAGATGTATTCGTACATTACTCAGCAATCCAAGGCAATGGTTACAAGTCTCTCGAAGAGGGTCAAGCAGTAACTTTTGAAGTCGTACAAGGTCCAAAGGGCCCACAGGCTGACGCAGTTAATCCTGCTTAAATATCACTAAACATTAAAAGGTCTCACTCGAAAGAGTGGGACCTTTTTTCTCTCTCTAAATATTCAATAACCGACGTGTTTAGGGACTCTTCCCACCTTCTTCTCTAATCTTTTCACTGAACTAACAGGGTCTAAATTTCGGCCTGCTCTCCATGCGTCCAAAAATGGCCATGGATATAACTCCCCGCGGCGAACCCACCAAATATTTTTTGGAGTCGGCCAACTAATACCAAAATGCAGGTGTGGCGTCGTTCCTCGCGCATCGCCGCTGTTTCCGGTGCGACCCATCACTTCGCCTATACGTAATCGATATCCGGGAACAATTTTGGCGCTGATGTACGAGAGGTGCGATCCGTAATAGCGAACGCCATCATCACCCAGCAACGAAATTGATAGTCCCCCGCGGTCCGCCCCTAAGTCCGTCTTCCACGTAAATCGATCGACTCTATTTACCTCATCGACTACTCCAGAGGTTGGAGCAACAAAGAGACAACCGATATGAGTCAGAATGTCAGTTGCTGGGTAGTTATGGTGATACTTGCCGTAGGTGTATTTGCACCCTTGCACTGGAAAGACGTACCTGGGAGCAGCGGTTGCTTGCGGCAGAGCCACGGCCGAGATGAATAACGCCATAAGCGCAACTTTGGTCAGAGTTCTCATACCCCGTACGATACGCAGGTACTCGCGCGGTTTGTGCCGCACCACGGTATTGAGGCAATAGCTCAGTTGGTTAGAGCCCCGAACTCATAATTCGGTCGTCGTAGGTTCAAGTCCTACTTGCCTCACTTCAGTTAATTTTTTATAGCTATAAATCCCGCCTCCAAATCTGCCTTAATATCGTCAATATTCTCTAAGCCAATACTGAGTCGGACCATTCCTGGAGTTATTCCAGCCTTTATTTGCTCTTGGGCATTTAATTGAGAATGAGTCGTAGAAGCTGGATGAATAACAAGGGAACGTACATCTCCAATATTTGCAACATGACTAAATAGTCGCAACCCCTCAACAAACTTCTTACCCGCCGCAACTCCCCCACTCAATTCAAAGGACATCACGGCGCCAGCGCCTTTGGGAGCATATTTCTGAGCCTCTTTATACCAATGTGACGAGGCAAGCCCCGCGTAACTCACATGGCTGACTCCATCATGTCCCTCTAGCCACTCGGCAACGGCTTGCGCATTCTTCAGATGTTCACGCATCCGCACACTGAGCGTCTCAAGTCCCTGCGCGAGCAACCAGGCATTGAATGGAGATACAGATGCTCCAATATCCCGCAGAAGTTGTAGGCGTGCTTTAAATATAAAGGCCAAGTTCGCACCGAATGCCGATCCCACCCCCAAAGTTTTTGCATAGACAAGTCCGTTGTAACTCTCATCAGGTTCATTGAAGCCTTTGAATTTTAGTGGCTCTTTACCGTAATCAAAATTTCCCGAGTCAACAATTGCTCCCACTATGGCGCTGCCATGACCCGACAAGAACTTTGTAGCGGAATGGGTGACAACATCAGCGCCGTATTCAATCGGCCGAGTGATGTAAGGAGTTGCAATAGTGTTATCAACGATCCACGGCACCCCTGCTTCGTGAGCAATCTTTCCAATCCCTTCAATATCAAGGACCGCTCCTAATGGATTAGAAATCCCCTCCCCAAAGAACGCTTTTGTATTAGGTCTTACCGCGCGGCGCCAAGCATCCAGATCACTTGCATCTTCAACGAAAGTGAATTCCAATCCAAATTTTGGAAGCGTGTAATTGAATAGGTTGTAGGTACCTCCATATACATTTCGACTGGCGACAACGTGATCGCCAGCCTCTGCCACATTCATAATTGCAAACGCAGTAGCTGCCATACCGCTTGCTACCAACAGGGATGCAACTCCACCCTCCAAATTTGCCAACCTTTGTTCTACTGCATCTTGCGTTGGATTATTAATTCTCGTGTAGACATTACCCACCTCTGCGATTCCAAATACATTGGCCGCATGTTCAGTATCTCGAAACTGATATGCAGTGGTTTGGTAAATAGGCAATGAACGTGAACCAGTTGCAGAATCAGGGGTTTGTCCGGCGTGAATTTGCTGCGTCTCAAATGACCAATTCTCTTGGTTTTCCATATACCCTAATCTCTCCCCAGTTGACCCATAAAGCAATAGATTTGCTCCCAAATCCATAATTCGATAGCAATTAATCCACGGCATACTTGCCTCATACTGAATTTCGAGGATACTCGGATTGTGAATTTTCGTAGCGGATGGGAGTTGAGAATAACCATTGCTCTTTTGGCAATTCTTATCTTCCCTTTCATCTCACGTGCGGAGGCGAGTTCTGGAAACTACCTTCCAGATTCAGCCACGACACCGGGCTCCATTAATTCGTCCGTCAATCAAAATAATATTTCCACCACTATCTGTCTAAGTGGTTATACGGCGACCATAAGACCTTCATCGAATTACACCACCCGCATCAAGGAGCACCAGTTGAGAACACTCCCTTACGCGGCTTATGGCGATACTAGAAATGCCGATTTTGAGGAAGATCACTTGATTTCACTTGAGTTAGGCGGAAATCCGACGGATCCAAAAAATCTCTGGCCTGAGCCATGGAGTGGAGCTGACGGGGCTCACATAAAAGATAAAATAGAGAACAAATTACATTCCCTTGTCTGTTCAAACACAATGCTGCTTTCGACCGCTCAAAACTTGATAGCAACTGACTGGGTATCTGCCTACTCAATTTATGTACTAGGTAAGGGTGAAGTCAGTGGCGCGGAGGCAAAACAGAGTGCCATTTCAACTCCTCAATCCACACCAACTCCGAGCAGACAAATAAATGTCACTCCCCCAAATTGGCCAGCAGGAGTAACAGCAAAATGCAAAGATGGGACTTATTCCAGCGCCGTCAATCATCGCGGTGCATGTAGCCGTCATCACGGAGTTGCGATTTTTAAACCATGACTTTCAGCAACTATCGAGAGCGAACTTCAATTTCACTACCAGGCGTAATCCTCCGGCGAAGTTTTGTAGCCAGGGAATATCTCATCTAACGATTTGAGGTTCTCAAGAGTTAAATTCACTTCAAGAGCCTTCAATGAATTTGTCAGTTGCTCTTGAGTCCGAGGACCAATGATTGGAGCAGTGACTGCTGGTTGCGCAAGTAACCAACCAAGCGCGACATCCGCGGGTGCATGGCCGAGGGAGTCACAGAATTCTTCGTAACGTTCGATTTGTGGACGCTTTGCATCAAAGAATTCTTTGGAGCGACCTTCTAAACGGCGCTTTGAATCCTGCTTCTTTAAAATTCCTCCTAGCAATCCACCATGTAGCGGAGACCATGGAATTATTCCGAGGCCATAATTAAGTGCAGCAGGGATAACCTCTCGTTCGATATCGCGAGTAACCAAGTTGTAAATGGATTGCTCGGATACTAGCCCTACAAAATGGCGAGCCTTTGCTGCCTCTTGAGCTTGGGCAATATGCCAACCTCCAAAATTTGAACTTCCAACGTACAAGATCTTGCCTTGAGCAACTAGAACTTCCATCGCTTGCCAGGCCTCCTCCCAAGGAGTAGTCCGGTCGATGTGGTGCATTTGATACAGATCGATGTAGTCAGTCTGCAATCTTTTCAAACTTGCATCGCAAGCACGGCGAATATTCAAGGCTGAGACAAGTCCATTATTTGGCCACGGGTCCATAGGACCATAGAGCTTGGTTGCGAGCACTACTTTTTCGCGCCGTCCTCCACCTTGTGCGAACCAGCGACCAATAATCTCCTCGGTGCGACCGTAATTATTAACTCCGCCATATCTATTGGCTGTATCGAAGAAATTGACTTCATGACCAAGAGCAGCATCCATAATCGCATGCGACGTTGTTTCGTCGGTCTCTGGGCCAAAATTCATCGTGCCTAAGCAGAGTTGGCTGACAGAAAGTCCTGTGCGACCTAAATTCTTAAATTTCATTTCATAGTCTCATTTCCAGTGTGGAGGTGGGCATCCATATTATTCCCTGTTTATTGCCACTTTGGGTTGCGCGGGAGATACTCCTCTCATGCCTAAGATAATTTGGGAAACCGAACCAGAAGATCATGACTATCCCGCCGCCGAGTCTTACCTCTCACTGCTCGCAGATCCCGATGAAATAGCACGAATTGTGAATGAGCTGCGTACCTCAACAATACAATTGATCAAAGCTAAAGATGTTATCCGGGCTGCGAGTTTGCCGCTTTTGGATCGCTCAAATTATCATGTGAAAGCAGATCTCAAAAAAATAGTCGATAAGAAGACGCTCTCTCCAATATTGCTTATCAGAGGCGAAGGTGCAAAAAACATTCCACTTACTGTTGCCGATGGGTACCATCGCGCCTGTGCGGTGTACTGGAACAACGAAGATGATTTTATTCACGCACGCATTGCAAGTTGGTCTTCACATTAGAAATTAGGCACTCTAAAGTTCACTTATGCTATCGTGCAATGGTGATTGAATCTTCAACAAGAACGGAAATTTCTCCTCGCTATAAATGGGTCGCTCTAACCAATACAACTCTTGGTATTTTTATGGCGACGATTAACTCATCGATTATCTTGATCTCACTTCCAGCGATATTTCGTGGAGTTGGCATAGATCCTCTCGCCCCTGGCAATGTGGGCTATCTCCTCTGGCTTCTTCAGGGATATATGTTGGTTACTGCCGTGTTGGTGATAAGTCTCGGCCGAATCGGAGACATCTTTGGTCGAGTTCGTATCTATAACTTAGGCTTTCTGGTTTTCTCTATTGCATCTATCTTGCTGGCACTAGATCCCTATCACTCTGGAAAAGGTGCCCTCTGGCTTGTCATGTGGAGGCTAGTTCAAGGAGTAGGTGGAGCCATGTTATTCGCTAACTCCTCTGCCATCATCGCCGATGCCTTCCCGGTTGAGCAACGCGGGCTAGCCATTGGAATCAATCAGGTTGCAGCTATAGGCGGCTCCTTCATCGGATTGATTGCAGGCGGTTTGCTCTCGATCGGTGATTGGAGGCTAGTTTTTTGGGTCTCAGTCCCCTTTGGGTTCTTCGGAACTATATGGGGATACATCAGCCTCAAAGATAATGGCCGCCGAGCTCATGCAACGATCGACTGGTGGGGCAACCTCACCTTCGCTCTCGGTCTTACCTCGCTCTTAGTTGCGATGGTCTATGGAATTCAACCTTATGGCAGCTCTACAATGGGCTGGCTTGCGCCAAAAGTGTTGCTGGGTTTCGCGCTCGCGATTATTGCGTTCATATTCTTCTTCATTATTGAGACTAAAACTAAACATCCGATGTTTAACCTTCACCTCTTCAAAATTCGCGCATTTGGAATGGGCTCAGCAGCGGGCTTTTTGGCGGCAACGGCTCGTGGTGGGTTGCAATTCATGCTGATCATTTGGTTGCAGGGCATCTGGTTACCCCTTCACGGCTACGCGTACGATGCAACGCCGCTCTGGGCTGGAATCTATCTGCTACCCCTTACGGCAGGATTTCTATTCGCCGGACCCATCAGCGGATGGATCTCAGATCGCCATGGAGCTCGATTGCTTTCCACCGCTGGCATGCTGATATTCGGCGGAAGTTTTATTGGTTTGTTACTCGTACCTACCGACTTCCATTATTTTTGGTTTGCGCTCTTGGTACTACTTAATGGGATCGGCGGCGGAATGTTCTCAGCTCCTAATGCAACGGCAGTAATGAATAGCGTCCCGGCCGAAAATCGAGGAAGTGCTGCAGGAATTCAATCCGCATTTATGAATTCTGGAATGGTCTTATCCATAGGAATTTTCTTCTCGCTCATGATTGTCGGATTAAGTCGTGCGCTACCAAAATCACTGTACGAGGGATTAACCGCAAATGGAATCTCGGCAGCACAATCACATCACATTGCCAGCTTGCCGGTAGTCGGAAGTCTCTTTGCATCCTTCTTGGGATACAACCCACTTCAGAGTTTGCTGGGATCTCAATCAGTAACTCATGTGAGTAATGCGCAGTGGTCTACGCTCACAGGAAAACATTTCTTCCCACATCTCATCGCACAACCCTTTCATCACGGACTAGTAATCGTATTTAGTATGGCACTTGGTATGGCGCTACTCGGCGCACTCTTCAGCGCACTACGAGGCTCACGTTATCTTTACGAAGTGCATGGCACAAAGAGTTGATGTCGTGTTCTATTCTTAGTACATGCAATTGCTCACTATCGAAACTGTAAAAGCGCGTTGGAATGAAGTGCTCGATGGCGTGCTGGAGCAGGATCGAATTGCGTGGCTAGCATTTTTTGATGCCAGACTGGTAAGTCTGAGCCACGGCACTCTAACCATTAACTTTAGTGATGCACAGAAATTTGGCGGGGATCATGATTTTTCTATTGCCCGCAACCCTAAACATGTAGCGATTTTACAAAGCGAAATCAAAAAAGTATTTGGTGAAGAATTGCGAATACACGAAGAATGAAACGGTTGATTCTCGTCATAGGACTGGCACTTGCCATGGTTGCGAACGTGGCATCTGCTACTACCTTTGCGCCTAAAAAAATTGATGCCCTCGGGCCGGGTTCACGAATCCATGGAATGGATATTAGTTATTACCAACATCCAGGACACTCTGTTATTAATTTCAAAAAAATGTATGCAGCTGGAATCCGCTTTGTGATTATCAAAGGCGGAGATAGTATCGACGCTTATGATGCACAGGCTCTGAAATACATGATTCCTGACCGCATCGCTGCGCAAGCTGCCAATTTATTTACCTCTTTCTATTACTATTCCACGCTACCCAGCGCCACCGATCGCATCACTGTGATTAAAGATGCCAAAGCGCAGGCACAGAAAGTTATCTGGCGTATCGCCTCCCTTGGTGGCTATAGCCGACGTGATCTACCAGTTGCACTAGATCTAGAAAATAATTGCGTGCTTTTGAGTTCACATGGATGCGCGCGCTACGCCAGCCATGCCAATGTCACACTATGGGCACAGACTTGGCTAGATACTGTCGCTGCTGCCACTAACCGCAAACCCTTTGTGTATAGCTACCCTCAGTTTCTTGAAACCGCCATGGTACGTTCCACTGCTCTTCGCCAATACCCACTTTGGCTCGCGCACTACTCCATCGACCCAGCGCTAATGACTAATCAACCCAATGCAAAATCAGTTGGGTGTTATGCAGACTCTTGGACTAACAACGACTGCACGACACAATGGCAGATTTGGCAATACACATCATGCGGAATCGCTGGTAAATATGGCGTACCTGGAACGCGCGTTGACCTCAATGTATTCAACGGCGCCAATGACGAATTCCTGAGATTAGTTCGTGGTGGGTGGCAACCAGATAATTCCCAGATGCTCCCATTCAACGAGCCAACCACGATCGCGATAACGGCGCAGTCGGCGCAGACATCACTCGATCCGGTGCTCTTCTATGTCACTGTAGTTCGCCCGGATGCCACACCAGTTGTAACAGGCACTGTTACGTTCACTCCCGCCTCCAGCCTCATGAAGGTGGGAATTCAATCTGTCATGCGCAATTCCTCTGGCTCCTGGCTCGTTAGCCTTAAGAAAGTCCCGCCCGGAAATTATGTCGGCGCAATCAATTTCACCGACCCTACTGGAACTGAAGCGGCAGCGCAGATTCCGACAGTATTCACCGTGGCAGCAGCTCCAACTTCTAGCCCAGCTCCAACTCCCACAAGTACGGGACCAACTAAACCTTCACCAACTTCCTCACCGAAACCGAAACCAATTCCTGTCGACTCTTGCGCGGGGCAAATCCGCAATTAAAGTTAAAGTAGGCTGTAAGCCATGACGAGAATTCTGGTTACGGGCGGTGCCGGCTACATCGGCTCAACTGCAACGGCACTTTTGGCTGATCGCGGAGATGAAGTCGTAGTCTTTGATGATCTTTCTATGGGTCATGCCGATGCTGTTGATCCAAGAGCCACATTTATACAGGGAACGCTCCTTGATCCAGATGCCTTGCGGAACGCACTTGTTGGTTGCCAAGCCGTAATTCATTTTGCTGGAAAATCATTGGTCGGTGAATCGGTGGAAAAGCCAGATCTGTATCACCATGTAAATGTAGATGGAACCCAGAATCTCCTCGATGCCATGGCAATTCATGGGATCGACAGAATTGTTTTCTCCTCCTCTGCCGCTACATATGGGCAACCAGTCGACAATCCCATTACCGAAGAATCCGTGGCAGAACCCACGAATCCATATGGCGCTTCAAAGTTAGCGATTGACAAGATGATTAGTGCCTCGGGAATAAGCGCAATCTCATTACGCTACTTCAATGTAGCTGGCGCGTACGAGTCCAAAAATGGGTGGCTTGCAGAACGTCACAACCCAGAAACTCATTTGATTCCGCTGGTTTTACGGGCAACTGAGGCCAACCCTTTAAAAATATTTGGAACGGATTGGGATACAAAGGATGGCACCTGCATCCGCGATTACGTTCACGTTGTCGACCTCATTCAAGCGCACATATTGGCTTTAGGGGCGCTTAAGCCTCATGAGCACGAAATCGTCAACTTAGGTAGTGGCGGTGGGTACTCGGTGCGCGAAGTAATTTCAGAGGCAAAGCAGGTGCTAGGACGCGAAGTTCCCGCAATCGAAAGTTCACGGCGCGCAGGAGACCCAGTCACCTTAGTAGCTTCAATCGTAAAAGCAAAGGCGCTCCTGGGATGGGAGCCCACCCGAAACCTGCAATCAATGATTAGTGATGCGGTTAGATCACAGGTTCAATAGAGCGAACTTCAACGCCTCCAATGGCGTTAAGTACCTCTAGTAAATCAGTTGGGTCAGCTCCAGGAATCGCAACAGTAATGTCATCGATTCCTTTTCCATCTTCACTCTTTATGGTGATCAAGGAACGAATATCTCCCCCTGCAAATCCGATAGCTGAGGCGACCGCGCCTAGTGAACCTGGGCGATCTGGTAGGGCAATCTGCAATTTGAATATAGCCATGAATTAAACGCTCACAATCGAGTTGCCACTTATGGCAACGCTGTATTTAGCCAGTGGCGCGTTGGCTGGGCCATTGAGCGCCGCGCCGCCGTTGGCAGGGTCAAACTTACTCCCATGGCAGGGGCAATCAAGCGTCTTTCCAGCTGGGTTGTATCCAACCGTGCACCCTTGGTGAGTACAGATTGCCGAATAGGCAAATACTCCGGCATTGGTTCGAAAGAGAACTGCTGGACTTCCATCCGGAGCGGTGTACTGCATCACCGATCCCACTGGGAATGCAGAGAGAGCAACAATCTTTGAACCTGACACGGGAGCGGGAATTGATTTCTTCAAACCACCAGCAGCGAGCGCGGCAATGACTGCAGTAGTCCCTACCCCGATCATCTGCATAACTTCTCGGCGGTCCTTCAAATTTGGAATTGGATTCGTGCGTCTCTTTACACCAGCTTCTTTACGAACCAAGAAGAAGAGTGCGATCCACATAGCAAGGTACGCGGTATCACTGCCCAGATAGTATGGATATACATGCCACGTGACAGAGAGCCAAAGCGTGAGTGAGACAACCGCCCCACCGATAATTGCTGCTTGAAGCGCTACACCCGTCAGCACTGCAATCCCAATGGCGAGTTCTCCCAGCAAAATCATCCAACCTGCCAATGTTGCGCGCTCGATCATATGTCGCAGAATGAAAGAGATGGGTGAATTTTTAGCAAAGCCAGTGATCTGAGCACCTATATATCCACTGGAGGCCTTATCGAAGAACTTGGCATCAGATGCCTTCTGTAACCCTCCATAGAGCCAAGTACCACCCAACATCAGGCGAAGTAGACGTGTTCCAGTCGATTGCGAGCGCCAAGAATCAGCAATAAATGAGCGAGCCATGGTTTCCCTTCGAGCATGATGCAGGTGTGATGCTCCCTGACTTGGACTCGAACCAAGAACCTGCCGATTAACAGTCGGCTGCTCTGCCAATTGAGCTATCAGGGACTATACGAAGCGAATCCTAGCAAGATCTAGCCTCAGCGCTAAATCAAAGCTGAGCAAACCTGGCTTACAAATCCCCAATTGCAAGCTCTTTTTGTGCTCGACGCTGTGCTTCTTTAGCGACTAAAGCCCCGAATATCTCGCTATAGCGATCTGCCTCCTCAATCGGATTAATTCTCTGTAAGCTCGATTTGATTTCAGCAATATCTCGTCCCAGGGCAACTTCGCGCAAGCGAGCAATAATGCTAGCTACGTAGCGCTCTGACACCTCACCATCAGTTCGAATTGGCTCGACGATCAACTCCGTGATCAGAGCCCGTAAATTTTCATTTTCAGTCCGTTCCAGCAACGACGTGATATTCATCGAGGGAAGTGAATCAATCTTGGAACGGACTTCGGCATAAGGAGGA
>JAYTQV010000008.1:0-2915 GCA_043746515.1 Actinomycetes bacterium
CGCAGACAATCCCAGCAATGAAGCGCTGGGTTGGGTTTTTGCAGAACTTGGTAGTGGATGGTTTGATCCAAGAACCCGGTTTCCAATTCGGCGATTGGCTTGACCCAGATGCGCCGAACTCACAACCTTGGGCTGCGAAGTGCGATGCTCTCTATTTATTCAATTCCTACTTTGCAAATAGCGCACGAATTCTGGGCAATTCTCTAAACCTGACAGGGCAGGAGGGTGGAGATGAATACACCAAGCTTGCTGACCAACTCTCAGCGAGTATTTGGAGTCGATGGGAAGAACATCTTTTGACAAATGCAACAGGAGCCTCCGTAGCGATTGAACTCGAAATAGCACCCGTCTCTGAACGTCAACGAGTCGCTGATCAATTGGCAAGGTTGGTGCTTTCCGTGGGGGGACGCATCTCAACTGGATTCCTTGGAACGCCACTTGTGATGCATGCATTGTCAGAATATGGTCACTTCGAGGCGGCTTATTCGCTGCTATTCAATGAAGAAATCCCTGGTTGGTTGTACCAAGTAAAAATGGGTGCCACCTCCATGTGGGAGCGATGGGATGCGATGCGTCCAGATGGTTCGGTCTATTACATACCACTGGAAATGGACGAAGAAGGCAACGGAATGCTCTCATTGAACCATTATGCATATGGAGCCGTGGCGGACTGGATGTTCCGCCATGCTGCGGGCATCGCACCAAGAGTTGAACAACCCGGGTATCGCATAATCGAATTTGCCCCCCGCCCACACAAGAAACTAACGAGTGCTAAAGCATCAATCGATACTCGCTTCGGTCTTACGTCCATTGAGTGGAAGATTGTTGCTGATCAATTTACAGCGGAAATCCTCATCCCGAGTGGAGCCGAAGGTGTATTTGTAGACACTAGTACGGGAAATGAAAGAAAACTTGGGTCTGGCAAACATTCAATAACACTGTCGAATGTCCGCCAGTAACAATAAGAGAGTGGTGAAAAGTGAGTAGCACAGCAGAAAATGAAGCGAAGAGGGTTCTCAATTGGCTCGCCATTGAGACTCCCTCGTGGGCATATGGCAATTCAGGAACGCGCTTTAAGGTTTTTGGTCAACCTGGGGTGCCACGTGACCCTTTTGAAAAGGTGGCCGATGCTGCCCAAGTAAACTTATTTACCGGCGCTGCTCCAACTGTTGCGTTACATATCCCCTGGGACAGGGTAGAGAATTACCGAAATCTTGCTTCACACGCTGAATCACTGGGAGTCAAGCTTGGGACTATTAATTCCAACACTTTCCAGGATGACGATTTCAAATTAGGAAGTGTTACTCATCCGAACCCAACAATCCGAAGGAAAGCAGTTGCCCATCTCACGGATTGCATTGAGATTATGGGTGAGACAGGGGTAAGGGACCTAAAACTCTGGTTTGCAGACGGAACGAATTATCCCGGACAGGACAATATTGGGGCACGACAGGATCGGCTTCATGAATCATTGGCTGAAACGTATAAGAAACTTTCTGGTGACCAAAGAATGCTGCTTGAGTACAAATTCTTTGAACCTGCCTTCTATCACACAGATGTTCCTGACTGGGGTACGTCATTTGCGCACTGCCTTCGATTGGGTGATCGCGCAATGGTAGTTGTCGATACAGGCCACCATGCTCCAGGAACAAATATCGAATTTATCGTGGCAGTACTGTTGAAGGCTGGAAAATTGGGCGCCTTTGATTTCAATTCTCGCTTCTATGCCGATGATGACCTGATCGTTGGGGCAGCAGATCCATTTCAACTTTTCCGGATCATGCACGAAGTAAATCTCAATGGCGGATTTAAATCAGATTCACCTGTCTCATTTGTGCTGGATGAGTGTCATAACATTGAAGAGAAAATCCCTGGTCAAATTCGATCGATAACCAACGTGCAGGAAGCTGTCACTAAGGCCCTTCTTATTGATCAAAGCGCGCTGCAATCTGCACAAAATGAAGGTGATGTTCTCGGAGCGAACGATGTGTTGATGGATGCATATAACACTGACGTGCGCCCATTATTACGCGAATTCCGAGAGGATAAGGGGCTTGACGGTGATCCATTCGCCGCATTTAAGCGGTCAGGATATTTAGAGAAAATCGCTTCCGAACGTGTCGGTGGCAATCAGGCAGGTTGGGGAGCATAAAATGTCTATTTCAGATTTATCACCTGCGGTTGGTGAGTTGATCACTCGCTCTAATCGCCTGGGATCAGATCCCAAAGTAACAAACTATGCTGGTGGTAATACCTCATCCAAGGGCGAAGTCTTGGATCCAGTGTCTGGCGAAAGAGTCTCCCTTACTTTCGTCAAAGGTTCCGGCGGCGATCTCGGCACGCTAAAAGAAAATGGTTTGGCAATTCTTTATACCGAGAAGATACGAGGCCTTAAGAAAGTTTATAGTGGTATCGAGATGGAAGACGAAATGGTCGGCCTCTTTGATTATTGCCTTTATGGTAAAGGCGGAGCTGCACCATCTATCGATACTGCAATGCACGGTTTAGTCGAGTACCCTCACGTTGATCATTTGCACCCTGACTCGATAATTGCCTTTGCAACATCAAAAGGTGGAGATGACTTAACGCGAGAATGCTTTGGTGACGATATTTTGTGGGTTGATTGGCGTCGTCCCGGATTTCAACTAGGGCTCGATATCGAAAAGATTGCTAAAGGAAATCCCGATGCAATAGGTTGCATTTTGGGTGGACATGGACTGACAACATGGGGGGCAACAAGCGCAGAATGCGAAGAGCGGTCTCTGTGGGCAATTAAGGAAGCTGAAGAATTCATTCTTGCAAAAGGCAAGAGAGATCCATTTGGTAAAAAGCAGGTTGACGCGTTGCCAACCGCCGAGCGGCATACTCGAGCGGCAAAGCTTGCCCCCGTTCTTCGAGGTATTGCCTCTCATGAT
>JAYTQV010000009.1:0-21385 GCA_043746515.1 Actinomycetes bacterium
AGCTTGCCCGGTAACGGTAACCGAATTGCCAGCACGTGCTGCGAGCCCTTGACCAACCAAGCTCAATCCATAACCAAGACTTACCGCCAGAATCAGCGCAGAGGCTACATACCCATAAAATTTTTCAGGAAACCGGCGAAACTTGCTCAATTCGTTCATGCTTCAAGGGTAGAGGATTAAAAATTTGATTGCGAGTAAGAAGCGAGAGGCTATTGCCTTTCGCTTGACTTCACTTCAGAGTTTTAAAGAAGAATTCGAGCGTTCTCTCCCATGCCAAAGCTGCCGCCAGAGGTTCAAAAACCTCAGGACGATCGTCGTTGAAAAAGGCATGGTTTGTTCCCGCATAATCAAAGGCGGTTGCAACTCCCCCGGCAGCCGTTATTTCGGTTAGCGCTTCTTGAATTCCAGGCGCGCTGGAGGTGCCATCTCCTTCAGCGCAATGGATGATCGTGGCCTTTCCTTGATAATTCTCCCACGCAGGAGCATGACGTTCCCATGATGCCCCAGGGTAGAACCCAACTGTCGCGGATATTTGAGGAGTAAGCGTGCCGCTCCAAATCGCCAAACTTCCACCCATACAAAAGCCAATGACACCGACATGATCTGTCGCGGTCTCTGGCAGTGAGAGTAGGTAATTAGCCGCGTTTGAAATCTCCCGCCCAGCTAAATCCAGTTGCAATTCCATCATCAACTTCATTGCAGTATCTGGCTCAGAGGCTGCCTGTCCATGATAAAGATCGGGTGCAAAGGCAACAAAGCCAGCAGCGGCGAAGCGATCCGCTACATCAGTAATGTGACCAACCAGGCCCCACCACTCTTGAATCACAATTACCGCAGGGCCACTTCCGGATTCTGGCAACGCGAGGTAACCCTCACCTGTAACTCCATCGTGCAAATAGGTTAAATGCTTTCCCATTGTTTAACTCCTACTTTGTGGAACTCCGAGTCCGTCTTCCGACCACGAAACCTATACCAAAGCCGACAATTAGGAGAGTCAGAAATATGACCGCGGTGACTCCAGCGCTGTGGTCTCCTCCGCCAACGTCAGAAATATGAGGTTGGTTCGATCCTCCTTCGGTATCTGCCCAAGCGCGGGTAGATATCAGGGCCATCTGGACGAAGATGATGGCAGATATTGCTTTGGCTTTCAAAGAATCCTCCTCGGTGAGCGATGCTCCTAGTGTAACTACTGCCTGAGAATGGTGGGTAAGTACTTAAGGATATCTAAGGAGGTGATTGGAGTTAACTCTTGCGCAGCTGCCTTTGCTGCCAAGGCGTGAGCGCTCACCGCTTTAAATACAACTACTACAACCTCTTTAAAGGAGCTGGGTTTCCAACTAGCCAACATTGAGCCGATGAGCCCAGCCAAAATATCACCCGTTCCAGCCGTAGCCAATTCAGGACCCGCCAGAGTGTCAACCATGACCATTCCATTTGGCTCAGCAACGACGGTATGAAATCCCTTCAGCACAACTACACAGTTGAATGCTCGCGCTATCTGTAAAGCACTCTCTTGTCGACCCTTATCACCGTCACCAATAGCAAATCCCAACTCTTTAGCCTCCCCCACATGAGGGGTGATAACCACGAAATCGGCGCTTACCTTCTGAGCCAATTTCATAGCTACGGAATCCAAAACAACATAATGCGCCTTTGGTATTTTTCGAAATGTAGGTAGTTTCAGTGAACCAGAACCCATAACCACAGCGTCAACATTTATATTTTTGAAATTTCGATGAACCACAATGTCAGGATAAGCGCTCAAAACTATATTGCGTATTTGAGAATCCTTACTCACAAAATTTACAAAACCTGCTCCACCTCGTCGTGTCCCACCTACACATAATTGAGCAGCTCCAGCATAAGCACGACTCCCAGCGAATACCGCCACCGTTCCATGAGAATATTTATGGGAATCATGAGCAAGTTTCTTAATGAAATTCTGTTCCACCCTATAAATTATGCTCTTCTTGGACTTCCTTAATAACCAGCTCTTCTTGATGAACTCCAAAAACGAAAAAGACTATCAAGAAGGCACATATCAAGTAGGCGACCACGGGGGAGATCAAAGCCATAAGCGTCGCAACTATATAAGCGGTAAGTCCAATATACCCCTTGCTTAAGAGTGACTTAATGGTAACTCCTTTCGACCGTTCGGCTAAATGTTCATGGGTATACAGATGGCCCAAGATCAACATAAAAAACAGTGATACTAGGACCCAATTAGCACAATAAATCGCGATAGCCAATTTGGCATTTGACTTTTGGTTGTACCAAGTGGCAGCCAATGAGGTGGTGAATGGAATACATACAATTCCAAGCAGCAGCCCAAGATTGGTGAACAGTAAGGCTCGGTCGGCTACAGAAACTCGATCAAAGATCGAGTTGTGATTCACCCAACACACGCCGATGGTAAAGAAACTTATTACAAATGCCAGATACGAAGGCCATTGGTTAGCCAGTGCGTGACCGAGATTGCCATTAGACAAATCTGGAACTTTTAGATTGAAGAAAAGCAGAGTAATCGCAACAGCAAAGACTCCGTCACTAAATGCTTCAAGTCGACTAGTTCTCACGCCTTTAGTCTGCCGCAACAAACCTCAAAACTTAGCGAGCGACTCCCTTACCTCGCTCCCGCTGGGCTCATTTCCTTATTTAAGTCCTGCCTTTGCGAGCGCTGAAACCAAGGAAATATAGAAGCCTTGAGCAGTATATGAAGCCCCACTTATATTATTAATATTTGAAGATTGCGCATGCAACACTTCTTGTTCCAAAAGCGGAATCGCTTGTGAATTAATCTGCTGATCCCGAAATGTGCCCACGGGATAAACCGGCGCATTTACTTTCGTGATCTTGCCGCTTTTAAGCGTAACCGAAACTTGAACCGCCCCGTATTGAGTCATAGCCGCGGAGCCCAGAAAAGTGCCACTCTTCTTAACTGCTTTTTTAACGATTTTCTTAACGGGTTTAGTTGTCTTTGTCGTTGTAGCGCTAGCTGTAGATATTCCAGCAGGTATGAATGAGATGGCAGCACCAATGCCACAGAGCGCTACGGTTTTAAGTAATTTCCTTGATGCCACTTCTGCTCTCCCTTGATGAAACTCCACGTCAATTTATCCCTTACGAATCGAAAGTAAAGCGGATAAATCTGAGAGAAGTCTGAGAAAGATCTCAATCTAGGCTTCGGGTCTGACTAGTTTTGAGTTGGGAACCCCAGATTAATGCCGCCATGGCTGGGGTCTAACCAACGACTGGTTATCACCTTTCCGCGAGTAAAGAAATGAAAACCTTCTGCACCATGGGCATGAGAGTCACCGAAAAGCGAAGATTTCCAACCTCCAAATGAAAAGTAGGCAACGGGAACCGGAATCGGAACATTGATTCCAATCATTCCCACCTCTACCTCATTTTGGAATCTTCGCGCAGCCCCTCCGTCATTGGTAAATATGGCTGTGCCATTTCCATACTCATGGGAATTAATGATTGCTACACCTTCTTCATATGAGTTAACCCTAACGACTGATAAAACGGGTCCGAAAATTTCATCAGTATAAATACTCATATCGGTTGCAACGTGATCAAAGAGCGTTGGGCCAAGCCAGAATCCACCAGACTCTCCGTCAACGACAGGGTTACGTCCGTCAACTACTAAACTCGCTCCTTGCTCTACTCCAGCATCAACATAACTCTTTACTTTGTCACGGTGCTCACCGGTTACTAATGGGCCCATATCGCAACCTCGCCGGCCATCTCCTGTACGAAGGTATGGCATTCTCTCTGCGATTTTCTTAACTAGCTCATCTCCGATTGGTTCAACGGCCAAGACAACAGAAATAGCCATACAACGTTCACCAGCAGAACCAAATCCAGCATTGATTGCTTGGTCAGCCGCCAAATCTAAATCAGCATCTGGCAGGACCAGCATGTGATTTTTTGCTCCACCCAACGCTTGAACTCTCTTCTTATTCTTGGTCCCCTTTTCATAGATATAGCGTGCAACAGGAGTTGAGCCGACAAAGGAGATACTCATTACTTTCGGGTTTTCAAGTAGCGCATCGACTGCCACCTTGTCACCATGCACAACGTTAAAGACTCCATCAGGCAGACCCGCCTCTTTTAGTAAACTAGCAATAAAATTCGCAGCAGAGGGGTCTTTTTCACTTGGCTTGAGAACTACCGTATTACCAGCAGCGAGCGCAATGGGAAAAAACCACATTGGCACCATCGCTGGAAAATTAAAAGGTGAAATGATCGCAACCACTCCCAGGGGTTGTCGTACTGAATGAACATCAACTCCATGTGAAACTTGTTCGGAGTAGCCGCCTTTGAGTAGATGTCCTAATCCACATGCAAATTCCACGACTTCTTGACCCCGTGTAATTTCACCAAGGGCATCACTTAATACTTTGCCATGTTCAGAAGTAATAATTTCTGCGAGTTCACCTTTGCGTGCATTTAATAACTCTCGAAATGAGAAAAGGATTTGAATTCTCTTACTAAGAGAGACCTCTCTCCAATTTATGAATGCCTTGGACGCAATCTCTACAACCTCAGAAACTATTTCGCGTGAGGCAAGATCTACAGCCTTATTGGCGATGCCAGTAGCCGGGTCATACACGGGAGCGGTTCTCTCACTCGGGCCATTCCACAAGTGTCCGTTCACGAAATGAGAGATGCGCATTACCATGTCCTGATTCTAGAGCTTTCTCTTAGAACTCATAAATTCAAATTAATTTGGTAATGAGTGGCTACTCTCACAACACACGAGCAGACAGACAAAAGGAGGTGTAGGATAAAAGTCTAAATAATATTTAAAAGGTGAGTATGGTTACCCTAGCAAAGTCTTTCCCGTCACAGATGGGCTATATCGTAATTGGAAAGTCTAATACTCTATTTTGGGATCACATTTATAGCTCTCGAGAGAAGCCATGCGTGATCTATGACCCGGCGCTAAGCCCAAAGTTCCGAAGTGTCTCAGAAGTAAATAAAAGATCAATTTTGGTATCAAGTGTTTGGAATTCCTCCACTTGTCCTGCTGAACACTCCACGAAGGATTCCAAAAATAAAGTTCACTTTATAGCAAGTTGGATGAAGCCAAAGTTAGACGAGGATTATTGTGAACACATCTACCTTCATATCTCACATTTAGATCACGTTTATCTCGTTGGGGGTGGAGTCGGAAGATGGAGTGGAATCAACAATTTTATGAAATATTTGTCGAATCATCACCCACAAACTATCGCTCGGATAACACCAATCAGATATTTCCGCTTAACCGACTTCCCAGAAGAAAAGTTGATGGAAATTTTTAAGAGAATCCGCACTGACACAAATTATTAAATTCGTGACCATTAGTATCATCTGATGTTAGAAAGCTGGGTCCGCCGAGTAATCAGGCGTCGCAAGATTGTTTTTGGAATTTGGTTGGTCATTCTCTCCCTAGGAACTTTGAGTAGTACTCATCTCAATTCCCATCTCTCAACCTCTCTCGTGATTCCCGGTAGTTCATCGGCGAAAGCAGATTCAATTCTCTCCCGCCGTTTCGGTGAAAATATTGAAGGAACTTTCACCGTTATCTACCACTTTAAAAACGCTAATTCAGCGACACTTGTAGGACTCAAGAACAAAATTGCGAGCGCAACTCGAGTCATACCTGGCGCCTTGATTGCACAGGAGAGAGCACTCAGTGGAAACCTCTTTGCTAATATTACGACGCCCCTTTCTCTCTCTCCAGCAGCAAGTTTTACTCTGAAATTACGCCAGGCTCTTCTTTCTGAGGGACTTAGCGGAGTGATGGTGACAGGTCCGCCAGCTATAAAAGCGGATGTAACACCTGTTCTGACATCTGATCTGCATCGTGGAGAAGTATTTGGATTTCTTATTGCCTTTGCGCTCTTACTCTTAGTTTTAGGTTGGTCGCGAGAAGTGTTGGTGCCATTAATATATGCAGCGGGTTCGATTTCAGCTGCCATCAGTATAATTTATTTAATCGCCCAAAAATTTCTTGTCGTCTTGTATGTTCCAAATATCGTAGAACTAATCGGACTCGGCTTAGCAATTGATTACTCACTCTTGTTAGTTTTTCGATTTCGGACTGAAATCTCTAAAGGTGCTAATGACTCTACGAGCGCGGTTATTCAGACGATGGCTACAGCTGGAAAGACGGTCGCCCTGTCCTCATTGATCCTCACGATAGCGCTTTCCACCCTTACCTTGATTCCTATCCCATTTGTTAGGTCACTTGGTATCTCTACCGCTCTTGTTCCCCTCATATCTCTTGCCACCGCCTTTACCTTGCAACCTGCTTTGCTCTACCAATTTTCAAACGCTGCACGGGGAAGGTCAGTACCCTTTCGCTCTTTGCGTCGAGTGGGTGAATTGATAGTTCGAAAGCCGTTAGTTGTAGCGATCTCATCCTTCCTTGTTCTCATTACTCTTGCACTACCAGTACTTTCACTCCACGTAACCCCCAGCTCCTTAACCGCTATCCCCGATAATTTGGAGTCAGAACGAGCACTCTCTCTATTCACCAGCGCCATCGGACCAGGGGTGATCACTCCTAGTGAAATCGTGATTGATTTAGGTGGGAACTCCTTGGGTTCAAGTGGCAGCGTGGTGAAAGCTAGAGCTAATCTCACTTCACAATTAGTTAAGAATCCAGAAGTGGCGATCCTAGCCGGAGGCATTAAAGCTCCATATATTGATTCCACCGGAAGATTTATCCGAATCTTTGTGATCGGTCATCATAGTTTTGGAGATTCACAGTCACGCTTGCTCGTCCGGGACCTTAGGTCCATAAACCTTGCCACTTATGGTTTTCCTGCTACTTCTAAACTCTATATCGGTGGCGCCCCTGCTCAAGGAGTTGACCTCCTACGCGTCCTTTCAAAGACTATTCCATGGGTTATTCTCTTAGCGCTTCTGCTTACTTTTGCACTTCTTGTAAGTGCTTTTAAATCCATCATTCTTCCGCTCAAAGCAATAGCACTGGACCTTATCTCTCTTACAGTTGCTTACGGAATCGTTGTATTCGCCTTTGGAAACCATTTCTTCTCTAAAATGCTTGGAATTTTTCAACTACATCAAATCGAAGCTTGGTCGCTCGTCTTTTTATTTGTCATGCTCTTTGGAGTTTCCATGGATTATGAGATCTTTATGATCTCTCGGATCAAAGAGGCAAAAGATCGTGGACTCTCGAATTCTGATTCGATTGTGGAGGGAATAACTCAAACTGGAATTGTGGTTACAACTGCCGCGCTAATTTTTGTTGGTGCTGTATCTGGTTTGGTACTAGGTCATTTTGCGGGGCTACAAGAGATTGGCGTCGGACTTGCTTTTGGAGTCCTGATCGATGCAACAATTGTCCGTGGGCTACTTCTGCCGAGCGTGATGGTTCTGCTTGGCGATTGGAACTGGTGGTTGCCTAGTCGCTCGAAAGGAGTTCATGGGGAACTAAAAACTAGCCCGACACCTCTAGAAGAGGTGTCGGGCTAGTTTTAATTAGGTATTTACCGCGTTACCTTAATTGCGAAGTGGAATGAAGGTACCTGATAACCAAGTGCGAGTCCTGGGAAATCCCGATCTGAAGAAAGAACAGGGAGCATTCCATAAGGGGTATTAGCAAATGATGGTTGATTAGTATAAAGCAATGGATGAAGGTCGATGATATGCGTACCAGGGGCACCGGTAGCCTTTAGGTGAATGACCATGTATCCATTTGAGTTAAAGCCGCAGCCATAACCTATATAACTATTGTCGTAAGTAACGGCCAAGGTATTGTCGAGCTGAGTCCAACCAACACCTTTAATGCTGATCGTAAAGTCTTCGCCAGCTTTAAATGATGTTGATGGGGCTCCAGATTGACCTCGGGCTGTGGAATCGGCTGTCACAATAGGATCAAACTTCGCTACACCTGCACCAATTTGCTTTCCGGCTTGGTCATAGAAAGGCATGATGCTTTCTTTAACATAGAAAGGACTCTGCGCTTCAATAGCTGTACCTTTTATCATTTGGATTACGTGCCACCCACCTAAATTATCTGGGATGGTAACGTCACTAGAAGCGCTTCCGTTTACAACAGTGGCAGTTCCTAGAGGAACTTGATTAAAAGCCCAACAGGTACCGTTGCAATTAACGCGATTTCCAATCACTGTAGACCAGACCAGTTGATAGGTACCATCCATGGTAACTTTGCTAACCTTTACATTTACCTTGCTCAAGATGGGACCACCTGGCTGAGAAAGAGTCATAGTCGCCTGAGTATTTGGATCAAGTCCAACACTCGTTAAAGTTGTACGAAGAGGCGAAGTCGGTGTCACCTGAGCAGGGAATGTTACGGTCGGTTTCCCGACTCCTGGATCCTTCGTGACCGTAAACGCTGCAGCTCCTCCGTTAGCATAAGGAACGGGAGATTGGATGATATTCAAATATGTCACACCGATAGCATCCGCAACATTTACAAAGTGAATACCACGAGGACCAGACGCGTAGATAACTACCTTGCCGGTTCCACGCGTCCAGATAGCCTGCACCTCACCAGCCATAGAGTTGTCATAATGAACTGCTCCGCCTGCTGTATAAAGACTTGCTCCTAGCCCAGTATAGGTAACGGTGATTGGAGTTCCGATAGGACCACTAGATGGAGAGATAGTGACAGTGCGTCCTATCTGGTAACCAGTGTGAGCGACAGCGACACCACCAACTACGGCATATATATCATGTACTCCACCGAAATCAGATGGCACGGTCGTGGACAAACTAAATGCACCGTTAGCGTCCGTGCTAACCATTGCCATATTTAGGGTTATCTTCGTGAAAGAAGTACCTAAGTAGTTGACCGAGCTTGGTTGAACATCTGCTATCCAGGTTCCACTTGAGGTACCCCACGTTAATTGCACGGAAGCACTCGCTGGAAGTCCAACACCTGAGACTACAAATGGTGTCCCAATTACTCCTTGATTTGGAGTCAGTGTGAGGTTGACCAGCGTGGTTGGAACTGTGAAGGCAGATGCGATCACTCCAGTGAATGGAAGTGGTGCAACATTTGGAATATCAGCAGGAGCAACCAAATTAATCGGGGTCAACTGCGTATCAGCACCTAGGGCCGGGGCCACTAGAAAAACTGAGAAGAGCGAAACTACGACGCCTTTTGCTATGAGTGCTATTCGCGGTGAAGCTACCTTCGTTTTCATGATGGTCCCTTTCCTAGGTATGTCTGAAGTATTTAGCTCTGGTAGGAACCGGGTCAGAGGTTCTTACTTTTTCCTATGACTATTTAGTTTGTTGGTACTGCAAATAAGGTGAGTTGTGAATACGGAGCAAAGTTTGACTGCCACACTCCAACTGCACCTTTGAGCGCTGGAGTGACCGGGATGCTGCGGTAATAACTAACTCGGTCATAGACCATGTGTCCATTAGCATCTCTTACACGAACTCCGTTAAGGAGTCGTGGTTGTAATTTGGTGGAAAGAACCTTAATTGAGTTCTGATCGTTTGTAGTTACTGTCACCTTGAAGTTGATTACGCCTAGAGTGTTATAGAGGCCATTTGTAGTTCCGGTCTTTAGTACTCCAGTCCAGAATGCAACTCCACCGTGATTTCCATATGACAATTGGATAGGTGTGGCAATACCCGCAACATTGATAAATGCGCTTTGTACGTTAGTTGGATCGAGAACGGCGCCTCCTAAATCTGAATCATTTCCATAAACTCGAAAGACGATGGTCTGTCCAACGATGAATTGACTAGTAACTGCGCAACTAACACCAAAGCGTGGTGCTAGAACACCAGTAGTTCCACCGCCTATAACGGTGTCCACATAAAGGCTAATAGGTGAAGCAACAATTCCTTGAACAGGAGTTCCCGTTACGACTTTGAATGGAGCCGCTGGGGCAGTTGTAAAACTCACTGCATCTGTTGGCGTTAAGACTGCGTTGAGAACTGCAGGACCAGCAGCTGCTGGAGTCCAAGAACATTTTGCAACAAATGGAGCAACTGTTGTTGTGGCAACTGCTTCGCAACCCGTAATGACTGTTGCACCCACCGAGAAGGCGACATTTCCTGGTGCACTTGCAGTGGCAACGATGATAGCTGGGCTTAATCCAAAGACGGTACTTCCACCAGAGAGAGCAAGTGTTGGTGCAGTTGCTGCAGCAAAGGCTGCTGAACTACCAACTATTGCGCCACCTGCTAGGGCTAACGCCACTATCAGCGCTTTTGTTGACTTTTTTTTCATTTCCTTGCTCCTTTTTTTGTTGAGATCTATTCTGTATTTTTAATTCTTATTTGGTATTTACTATGCCTGTGATTGTGATTGTGAGGGCCCCAGAATCTTTAGTACCAGCTGAGGTGGCTGCTACTGGAAATCCACCAGTGAACTTGAGCGTCCCGGTTGCTCCAGCAAACTTTCCTGTTCCGCCAGTGATAGTTGCAGTTCCTGTAATCGTTACATTGGTAGGTGCTGCACCTTCTTTTGCGTGAGCTGTTGCACTGGGATCGAAAGTTGCTTTCAAGGTGTTAGTTCCATCGGATAGATATCCGGTACCAGAAATCGTGGCATCTTGACCCGAAGGGGCGGATGATCCAGAACCTACGAGTTGAGTGAGTCCAAGTGTGGTTCCAGTACCCGTTGCTGTGACTGATGTTGCTTGAACATCGGAATCACTCCACACCATGGCAATCTTTCCGGTGTAGGAGGCGTTAATACTTTGGGACTTAGTAGTGCCTTTAACGGGAGCTGGTTTTTTCGCTTTTGGCTTTGTGAGGCTCCACCCTGTTGGACACTTTGGGGATGCTGCCTTTACCACCTTGGAAGCAGTTGCTTTGTAGCATGTAATTGATTTTGTTGCGGCGTTGGCCATTGGTAATCCAACCAACGTGAGTGCAACCGCAGTTGCTACAACCAGTGAAGAAGCCTTCTTTATACTTATAATCCGCGTCATTTCCAGTACCACCGTCTCATATATGTTTTTCTTTATATGAGAATTCTTTACCTAGTGCCCTTTGCGGTCACCCGAATAAGCGGGGGGTAGCACTTGGTTAGGTATCTATTGAGTCACATGACTTTCAAATAAGTGTGATAAGTCATGTCGTTCACATCACACACAAAAATATATTCAATAGTACTTAGGAATTAATTAACTTTTTACAACTTCCAAAATTCCAAGGCACATCTCATCACTCGATCCTTCTCCCCATGTCACATATCGGGGAGGCAATTTCTTGAGTTGCGGAAGGAGTTGGCGCAACTTTGGGTCGAACGTGCAGGTCACCTGTAATTTGTCACCTTTGTGAAGTACCACAGGTCTCTTCAAGATAGTGGCTGATTGGTCATCGAAATTGTAGTGGGCACGATTGAGCAGTACCTGTTGTTTTGAACTACCAGGATTAAGAACAATCTTAAGTGAGCGTCCCAATAAATGCATGTGGGGAGCTGCTTCTATAACTGTCTCGTTTTGTGAAACTGTATTGGTACATGTCGAGGTCGTACTTGGAGTTGGATGGAATGCACTTTGACCACAAAGAAGATCTAGCCCTGCAGATTCAATGGCAGATTGAGTAGAAGTTCGACTGGCTAGATCTTGTAGTGATTTGTTGCGATCACATAGCGGACCAGTAACTCCTTGCGGACAGGCAAGTTCAACCGGAGCAGCTGCCAGATCGATTGAAAGCAATTTGAGGTGCGATCCAGATGCAGATACGGCATGCATGACAATCTTGGATTGGTCGTGAATCACTAAACCTTGCGGTAATTGCAAGAGGTTGTAGTGCACCTGCAAAATTATTTTCTCTCCTGCTTTAAATGGAACGCCATAACCCGCTGGTGAGACATCAATGCCACGACCAGGAACCCATGATGAGAGCCAAGGTGAAGTTAGAAATGAATTCATTCCACCCGTTCCACCAATACCACCGAAACAAGGCCAACCAGCTCCATTGTTATCAAGTTTGGTGAGTTCTGCTATATCAGAGCTGCCCGCACGGAAGAGGATCGCATGATGGACAAATCTTTGGAAGTGTGGAATGAATTGAATTGATGTCATGACGACGTTCGAAGTTATTTTGGGATCTATAAGGAAACAGTGATAATCGTCGGTGCCGCCATTTGTGCCTACTGGTTGATAAGGCTTGCTCATGGTGGCTGTGTAGGTGGAGCCTGAAGAGAGAGCTTGCGACTGTGAGAGACCTAAAGGAGTAACCGAAAGAAGTAGTGAGACTGCAATCACAATCTTTAAGCGAAAGTTGCGCTTAATTTTGATCGGCATAACGGGATTGTAAATGAATTCACTGAGAGATTCTCAATGAGAACTCTTTAAACTAGGGTTATGAAATCGGTTCTTCTCAGCAAAGGCACATATAAAGCCTTACGCATATTACTTGCGAGCTCCTTTGTTGTTTTAGCCGCTATTCCTGGTGCTTCGCAATCCAACGCGCAACCCCTCGTGAGTTCCAACAAACTCAACACCGCACCGGGCGTTTATATTGATACATCTTTATACATGCCCGCCAAACTTCCTGCGCCTGCAATTCTGCTCGCACATGGTTTTGGAGAGAACAAAGATAGCGTTGCACCCGAAGCCAAAGCACTGCAAAAGGCTGGCTATGTAGTTCTCACGTGGAGTGCACGAGGATTTGGTTCCTCGACTGGTTCTATCTCGATGGATGCGCCAAATGCTGAGATCGCAGATATATCAAAATTGATTGACTATCTAGGTACTCGCAGTGAAGTGCTCAAGCGCATTGGTCAACCTTACGTTGGTATAGCAGGTTCTTCGTACGGAGGCGCTGCAGCGTTAATGGCTGCTGGGCTTGATCCACGCATCAAGGCAGTTGCCGCAAACATCACTTGGAACAATCTCAATACGGTGCTCTTTCCACAATCCACAACCAGCGTGGGTGTCCCTGGTCCTTTTAAAAAATATTGGGCCGGCACATTCTTTGCTCTGGGTTCCCTCTCTGCTCCGCTCGCAGGATCGTGCGGTGCATTTTCAACGAGTTGGTGCGTTGCTTATAACTATGCGGTAGTACATGGAAAACCCGATGCAAAGACGACGACACTTCTTAATTATTCATCTCCTTCAACTATCACCGCCAAAATTGCTGTCCCTACTCTGCTTATGCAGGGTGAAGCAGACTCACTTTTCCCACTCTCCGAGAGCAATAAGACAGCACAAGAAATTTTGTCAGCACATCCATCCACTCCGGTAGCAATGATTTGGCATGCGGGAGGCCATGATGGCGGTACGGATGAGAGTGCTCGCTTAACGGCCGAAACAATTCAATGGTTCAATATTTATCTGCGCGGAACCAAATCCTCATTCCCTAAGTTTCAGGTAACCGATAGCAACGGCGCGATCTCTCTCACTGATTCAAGTGCAATTCCAATCATCAAAGACAGCACCCAGTACCCATTTCAGGCCCCAATCCAAACGGTCAAAATCGTTCCAAGCTTTGGCGCAGTGGTTGCACCTATCAACGGAATTCCTGCGGCGGTTTCAGCTCTGCCCGGTTTAGGCAGCGCGATCTCATTAGCTGGTGGTGCTGCAGCATTCTTACCTGGTGAAAGCGCTTTCTTCGATTCCGCTCCGCTCAAGAAGCCGATCAATATCATCGGTGCGTCAACAGTTCATGTCCATGTATCGAGTAGTGCAACAAATGCAACGCTTTTCTTTTCGCTGGTTGTGCAGACCGCGAACGGTGTGACAAAGCAGCCAAATGGAATTGTGGCACCGGTTTATCTCCCAAACCTTCCCGCAGCAGGTGGTGACTACGAAATTACCCTCCCTGCGGTTGTCTTAGATGCAGCCGTCGGTGATCGGATAGCCGTGGCAGTTTCATCGACAGATCAAGGTTACGAACTCCCGATTGATGGACGCGCTTACACCATCAATCTTTCAAGTGATCTACACATTCCTAGGCTCGAAGTTCAATCAAGTATTTCTAATTCCACCTATTTGAAATGGCCGCTTGTTGCTTTAATTTTCCTACTTCTATGTGGAGTCTTCATCTTTGTTCGTCGCGCACGCCACAACACTGGAGAACCCACAACTGGCAATGTTCTGGTGAGTGTGAAAGATATTTCCAAGATCTATCGCGATGGATACCAAGCGGTTTCAAATCTCTCCTTTGAAGTTGAACGAGGACAAGTGGTTGGATTACTTGGTCCAAATGGAGCTGGAAAGACAACGACTCTACGAATGCTTATGGGGTTGATTGTGCCAACTTCGGGAACCATTTCCCTGGACAACGAGGCTGTCTACCCCGGTTCACCGGCGCTCGCTCGTCTTGGCTCCTTCGTGGAAGGTCCAGGATTCCTGCCGCACATGACGGGTCGCCAAAATCTGGATCTCTATTGGCGGTCAATTGGTCGCAGCGATGATGCCCATTTAGAAGAGGCTATCGAAATCACGGGGCTGGGAAGCGCATTAGATAAGAAGGTACGTTCTTACTCTCAAGGTATGCGTCAGCGACTTGCAATAGCGCAGGCGATGCTCGGATTGCCCGACCTTTTGGTTTTGGATGAGCCGACTAATGGACTAGACCCACAACAGATCAAGGCTATGCGCGAAGTGCTCAAGGATTACGCCAGCACCGGACGGACCGTCGTAATCTCCTCCCACCTTCTAGCTGAGATTCAGCAGACCTGTACCCATGTTGTCTTAATGCATCGCGGTCGCTTAATCGCATTTGGTCCGATGAAGAAGATCTTGAAACGTCGTGGAAAAGAAGCGGGAAGCCTCGAAGAAATTTTCCTCGAACTCATCGGTGATGACCTCATCATCGGAAAGGAATCCCAATGAGTTATCAAGCCTCTACTACGCTCCCATACCGAGTTGAACTCTTCCGCCAATTCCGACGCAAAAGAACTCTCTATGCCTACCTCTTTATTGTGTCACTGCCACTCATCGTGGCTATCGCTGTGAAGTTTGGTACGGCTGGTCACAACGGCGGACCCACTAGGTTCGGTGCAGGCTCTGCAGATTTGATTGGCCTTGCCACAAAAGGGGCTATGAACTTCACAACCACCATGTTCTACTTTGCCACTCCATTTTTATTAGTCGCAGTTATTGCGCTCTTCAATGGAGATACTGTTGCCTCAGAGGCCTCTTGGTCAACGCTTCGTTACCTGCTGGCATCCCCTGTACCTCGGACCAGACTATTAACTCAGAAACTCAAGGTCTCACTTACGCTCTCACTTGGAGCACTCATTTTGCTCCCGTCAGTTTCTTGGATCATCGGTGGGCTAGCTTTCGGTTTTGGCCCATTACAGACTCCTTTGGGTGCAACATTTAGCAATTCTGTTTCGCTCAATCGAATCCTTATCATGACAATTTACTTATCTATTACCTTGCTTTTTGTTGCTGGACTCGCCTTCTACCTAAGCTGCATCACCGATCTTCCTCTTGGTGCCGTAGGGGGAGCAATTGGTTTGGTGATTCTCTCTAATATTTTGGATGCAATCTCTGGACTAGGCAACTTGCGCAATTGGCTTCCCACCCACTTCTCATTTAGTTGGTTTGACGCCCTCAATAGCAATATCGACTGGACCAATATGATCCGCGGGGCGAGTTACGCGCTTATGTGGTTCGGCGCATTCATAGCGATCTCGATTGTGCGCTTTGGTAAAAAGGATGTTACTTCGTAAAAAAGCAGGTGATTGCCTCGGGGAGTAAAATCCTATAGTATTTTTGAGTTATGTCGCGTAGACGAAGATTTCGTGCAGCCCCATTGTTGATGATTGCACCCTACTTAGCATTAATGCTTTTTTGTGGATTTTTACCACTTGTATATGCGATTTAAGAGGTGGGCAAACCATCCTGGCAAAATTTAAATGGAAGTTACAGCACCATCTACAAGATTTTACGAGATTTCCGAGTCATACCCGATCTAGGTCACTCCCTGTTTTTACTTGTTCTCTTTGTACCGTGCACGATCATCGCAGTGCTCGCTGTGGCACTGTTGCTAGATTCCGCGCGGGTACCCGGTAATACTTTAATGAGATTGGTATTTTTGCTACCAGGAATTGTTTCAGGAGGAATCTCGGTTTTTATATGGATGTTTTTCCTTGGGGTACATGTGAATTGGACGCTAAGCAATGAACAGTGGATCATCGCGGGAGTCGCGTTTTCATCCGGCGCCGGTAGTTGGATAGTAATTCAATACGGTTCTCTACGTTCAATTCCACATGAGGTTTTAGAAGCGGCACGAGTCGATGGGTGTAATCAACTGCAAATGGCTTTGCGTATCAAGATTCCAATGATCTCTCGCTACATCGGTTACATGGGAATACTTCTCACTTCCGGTGCGATCCAGATCTACACCGAACCTGCACTCTTAACCAAAATTGGATTGCCATCAAATTGGTGGTCTCTCAATCAGATCGCATACAGCTATGATTTTCAAGCTGGCGATTTTGCAGCCGGCACTGCACTTGCCTTAGACATGTTAGTCCCCAGCGTAATTATCGCCATCATTTTTGTCATGCGTACAGATTTCCTTAAACGGAGTGCTTACCAATGGGGAGGAATTCAGAGAGAGAAAATGTCATCTACATCCGGATGACTTTGTGGGCGCTAACAATTCTGGTCTTGCTCCCATTTATTTGGCTAGTCAGGCAGGCAGGGCCACAATATATATTGAGCACAAAATTCGTGTTTATGAATCAAAATGGAATTGTGCTCGCATGGTTAAAAAACTCCGCCTTTTTTTCACTCACCGCACTAACTATTTCAGTTTTAAGCAGCGTTATAGCTGGCTTCGTATTAGCCATCCTACAAATACCGTTTCGTCGATTCATATTATTCATAACGCTTGTTACGATGCTGATCCCTATCACGGCAATGGCTCTACCCCTTTACGTTTTAGTCAATACGATCCACCTCACTGACAGTCTCTGGGGACTCATCATTGCCAGTTCTTACTACCCTTTTGGAGCATTCCTCTCTTACCTTTACTTCGTAACAGCAATGCCCGGAGATATGATCGGAATGGGACGGATTGACGGTCTTGACGACTGGGGACTTTTTTGGCACCTAGGCATACCTCTATCCAAGGCCCTTTGGTCGATCGTCATATTTTTTTCTTTTTTAAACCTATGGAACAGCTATCAACTTCCGAAAGTGCTGTTGAACGACTCTCGACACTACACACTCCCGATGGGCTTAGAACTGCTCTATGGCAGCGGGACCGCAATTGTTGGAGTACTCATGTTGCTCCCAATTCTCGGCATTTACCTAGTCTCGCAACGAGCAATAGAACGTGGAATTTTCAGTGGGTCGGTGACTGGTTAGAGACGTTCCGAAATTAAGGCAACAAAGTCCTGATCTATACTGTGAAATAAGTCGAGACGAGAATTAAGGGAGCCAAAATACCTGAAAGCAAGATCACCTTTCGCCAGGGAATCTTGACATCGTTTGCTCTGCAACTTTGCGCCCACAGTAGAGTGGCAAGTGAACCCCAGGGTAAGATGATTGAGCCAAAATTCACTCCAAGGAGCAATACGAATGTGCGGCTTTTCTCGATCGTGGGTTCGAAGGCTAAGTAGGTAGGCAAATTATTAAATAAATTCGAAACCAGCGCTGAACTCAATAGAAGATCCACATTTGAATAAACAAAATGTTTGAGAACATCTTTTAGTCCGAGGTAATTAAAGAAAGATATTAAAGCAAAAAGTGATGCGGTAAGAGTCAACAATTTGTAGGGAATAAGGTTCCAGGAAAGAAACTTGGGTTTACGCCACAATGTGGCTAGCACTGAGATACCAGCGGAGATAAGAGATGCCAACACCGGTGAAATATTGAGCAAAATTAGGCAGGCGAAAAGTACGCAAGCCGCCGAGTTGATCCATAAGAAAATTCGATCAGAGATCAGATCTAGGCGAGTGTGGTTAAATTGGAAAAATATTGACTTTCGAAAAATGATAACTAAAAACCCAATAGTCACGGCGATCGAAATAAAAGCCGGAAGCAGAGAATGTGAAATGTATTGATGATTGGTTAATCCAAGCCGAGATTGCGAGAGCAAGTTGGTTAGATTTGAAACCGGCAGTAAGAAGCTAGCAGTATTCGATAATAGAAGCGTCGCCATAATAAACGGAAATATCTCCGATTTAGTCTTCCTTGCTAATTCAATAACGATAGGCGTAAAAATCACGGCCGTAGCATCAAGACCCAAAAAGATAGTGATAAGCGAAGATGAGACCGTCGTGACGAGATAAAGTGCAATAGTTCTACCTCTAGTTAAGGCAATAATTCGTTCAGCAAGTCTGCTAAACACCCCAGCTTCTGTTGATATTCCCGATAAAACCGTGATCGCTAGTAAGAAGAGAATAATTGGGGTAAAACGGGTTAGATAACTCATCGATCAATATTCCTTTCCCCATTTTTTTTTACTTGAGACTACAAAAATACTAAAATTTGTAGCAACATTCACTGAGTATACAAAATTATGAGATAACATTTTGTATGCGATTTTCTAGAGAAAAAGAACCTACCTTCGATTCCGTCGCCTACTGGAGAAGGAGATATGCGGGTGGAGGTAATTCAGGATCTGGTTCTTATGGAAAACTGGCGGAATTCAAGGCCGAGTCATTCAATCGATTTGTGAAAGAACATGAAGTCAGTTCTTGCATTGAATACGGGTGTGGAGATGGTAATCAACTTTCTTTGATGAAAGTTGATAAGTACTTGGGACTTGATGTTTCTCCCGAAACCATTAGCGCAATCTCAGCCAAGTTTAATCAGGACTCAGGCAAGAGATTTGAAGTATATAACCCAAATTCTTTTAAAGTCTCCAATCAATATCGAGCAGATCTGTCACTATCAATGGATGTAATCCTGCATCTGATCGAAGAGGATCGCTATTTGGACTATATGCAAAATTTGTTTGACTCAGGCGCTCGGTTTGTAGGCGTATTCAATACTGCAACCGATCAACAACCCCTAAAAATGGCAATTCATAATCGTTTTCGCGATCACCGTAATTGGATCGTAGAGCATGTTAAAGGCTTTCAACTTATTGAAACTGATTTAACACCAGATGAATTGGGTTATCCAGAAGCGACTGGGTTCTACTTTTACAAAAATATGTTTTGAAGATTCTCCCCAATAGATCTAAGAACAAACACCGATCGCGAACTAACCTAGATCACTGAGTGTTTTTTCAAAAATGCGTAAAACAGTAGTGAGAGCTTTGACTCTATCGGAAAGCTGGTGTGATCTAGATCTTTATACACCATGGTGTTATCAATAATTGCTGGGCAAGCCACTGCTTTATAGCAGAGCCAATCTCTGCTATCGATAAACGTGGCCCCAGCGCCTCTTGTGGCATTTGATTGCCTAGTTACTGTTTCTGATATTGCTGCGCCATTTGCTTGACACATTAAATCCAAATTTGATTGAGCGTCAACGCATTCAGAAATAGGTTTTGGTAACTCAGGTGTTACACCCAGAACAATGAGACTACTTGTTGATCTTTTAATCTCACTGAGTTCTTGCTGATAGAGAGACCAAAATACCGATTCATTTGTATTAGCTGCGTAAACTTTTCCAGCGGAGCTAAATGACATTGTAGGAAAGAGTCGCTCTGAAACAATCACTGCTTTCGGCTTAATTTCGGCAAGTAATATTTTTAGATCATTGTGATACAGGTTGCAGTCATATACCTTGTCGAATTTGTGATCAATTCCATTGAGATTCGGGATCATGCACCAAGGCATGAAGAAGGAGTAGATCGTCCAACCAGATTTCACGAACGGTTGAGTAACCGCCCTTTGCAACATTCTGGCATGTGAATTTCCGATAAAGAGAGCGATATTTGTGCCACTCCCCTCTTTGCAGATCGCCAAATTCTTTATCTCCGCTACTCCAAAAATCGTCGATTGGTGAGTGCAATCGGGGTTTCGCCAGGTGTCATAACCCTGCGTAACTTCAAAGCTAGGAGTGATTCCCTTTACGGTCGCGACAAAGGTACTCGCAAGAATTTTCTGGCTCCATTTATCCAATACCTGAGTGTAAGAACCCTTCGAAAGAGCAGTTGGAGGAACCGATCGAGAAGGAGTTGATGTAATTGGTTGTGATGGCCTTGGAGAATTTTGAGTATGTATGGTGTTAGTTACTAAGACCCCAACGGTCAAAATCGCCGCAATCGTCGCAATGGTAGTCAATATTTTCAATTTAGTCGGGCGGTACTTCTCCCTACGCCACTTTTCGGGAATAGGAATCTGTCGTATTGGTTGTTCAACCAGCTTGAAGGATGCGTAGGAGATGAGCAAGGTAACTATGACAAAGAAGAATTTACCCTCAATTGTTTTCAGAATATGGGGATGAGTGGCGCTCAGGAGAATAATCATTGGCCAGTGCCAAAGATATACAGAATAAGAGACTCGGCCTAACCCGGTCAGGATCTTCGTACCTAGTACTCGAGTAATGAAACCGGAACCTTCGCTCCCACAAAATATTAGCAAGCTACTTCCTAGCACCGGTGCGAGCGCAGCATATCCGGGAAAGTTGGTATTAGAAGAGTATGCAATCGTTGAAAATCCAATCAATCCGAGGCCAATCAACTCTAAAATTTCTCCAGAAACTTTTCGAAGTTTAAAAGTTGATTGGTGTGTCCAAACCGCGAGTAGCGCCCCAACTCCCAACTCCCATGCCCTTGAAAAGGATGAGAAATAGGCACTCGCCGGGGTATTTGCCGTAGAAAAAATTGACCAAATAAATGAAGTAATGACTATTGCAGAAAAGAGAGATTTGATTCTCAATCCCCACGATGGAGATATCCGAGCAATTTTTACTCGTCTAACGTTTATCGCGAGTATAAATAAAGCAGGAATGACAAGATAGAACTGTTCCTCAACTGCCAATGACCAATAATGCTGTAGCGGTGAAGTAGCGGCGCCTTGTCGGAAGTAATCAGTAGCGATTCGGATGAAGTGAATATTGGCGCTAAAGAGCGCTGACCAGATCGCGTCGTTTAGGACCGTTTTTGCTCTGATCGAGTTGAGGAGAATAAACGAGGTGGCGGTAGTGACAATAATTACAAAGAATGAAACGGGAATTATTCGCTTTACCCGCCGGAAGTAGAAGGTACGAAGCGATACCCATCCTTCGCCTGGATGTGCCAATTCCTTTTTATCAAATTCTGAAGTGATCAACCCCGTAATGAGGTAACCGGAGATGACAAAGAAGATATCGACTCCAACAAATCCGCCTTTAAACCCCGTAACTTCAAGGTGTGAAAGAACCACCAACCCCACGGCTATGGCCCGCAAACCCTCGATATCTGGACGGAACTTCACATCATTAGGGTATAGCGATCGAAGGCTAATGAGCCATCATTTAATTCACCGACTGAGAATCACATCCGCAACCGATGGACTATCTGGTCT
>JAYTQV010000010.1:0-9800 GCA_043746515.1 Actinomycetes bacterium
GTTCTAGCCGTACCAGCCCAAACTCTGCGGGAGAATCTTCGAACATGGAAGGAGATATTCCCAACTAATATTCCGATCATCTCAACTCTTAAAGGAATAGAAGCCGATACGAAATCCCGCATGACAGAGGTAATAGTGCAAGAATTGGGAATCGAGGAGTCACTGCTTGGATTAATCACCGGTCCAAACTTAGCTGGAGAATTATCTCTTCGAGAACCAGCTGGCGCAGTGGCTGCGTCTTCAAATGTGCAGCTTCAATTATTGATGGTGGAATTATTTTCAACACCATATTTTCGGATTTATCCGTCAGATGATTTGATTGGTTGCGAGTTAGCTGGTGCTGCCAAGAGCGTCATCGCCCTGGCGGTTGGTATGACGATCGGAATGAATTTAGGTGAAAACACCCAAGCGATGATCATCACTCGTGGACTTTCTGAGGTTGCTCGTTTCGGGCAGGGATATGGAGCAAATCCACTTACTTTTTTGGGTCTTGCTGGAATGGGTGACATCGTGGCCAGCTGTGGATCGGCGCTATCCCGTAATCGGCAATTCGGTGAGGCGTATGGTCGCGCAGGAACGATAGATGCCGCCAGGGCTGAAGTCGCCAAGACTGTTGAAGGAGTCGCATCTGCTTCGGCAATCCGCGAGTTGGCGCATCGCGTTGGTGTTGAAGTGCCTATCATTGAAGTTATGGCTGATGCCGTTGCGGGGACGATCACACCAATTCAAGCAATGGAGCGTTTGATGGCAGTGAGTACGGCAGCGGAATTATGATGAGTAAAAAGAAAGTTGCAATTCTCTTTGGAGGTCAGTCCTCAGAGCATGAGATCTCATGTTACTCTGCTGGCGGTATTTTAAGTGCGATAGATCGAAAGCGCTTTGAACCTCTTTTGATTGGGATTACCCGAGCAGGTAAGTGGGTCTTAGTTGATCAGAGCGCCTCACTGGCAACGGTGGCTGGCAAGTTTCCTGAAGTTGATGCGTCGCTTCCAGCTATAGATGCAGACATTCATGGATTTAGAGTTGATGGCACGTTATTGGATATAGATGTTTTCTTTCCACTTTTGCATGGTCCTTATGGAGAAGATGGCACGGTCCAAGGTCTTTGTGAGATGGCAGGTATTCGTTATGTGGGTTCAGGAGTTCTTGCTAGCGCGGTCGCCATGGACAAATCTTTTGCTAAACCGATATTTCAAGCAGCGGGTCTACAGGTAGCCAAAGGACTCGTGCTGAAAAAGGGTGAATGGCAAGCAGCGCAGCTCGAAAATTTAACTTACCCGCTCTTTATTAAACCTGCTCGCAGTGGTTCTAGTCGGGGCACTACAAAGGTCCGGTCATTTTCAGAATTAATTCCCGCAATCGATTTCGCATTTTTATTCGACACCAAAGTTTTGATAGAAGAGGCAATCATTGGGCGCGAAATTGAATGTGGCACTCTAGAGATAGCGGGTGTCGCGAACGCCTCACCTATTGGTGAGATCAAAATTTTAGGAGACCACGAGTTTTATGATTTTGAAGCGAAGTACTTGGATAAATCAACAACTGTAATTTTTCCGACTGACCTACCAGATGGGGTCGAAGCAGAGATTCAAAGGCAGGCGCTGGTTGCCTTTAAAGCATTGGGATGTGAAGGTCTGGCGCGCGTTGATTTCTTCTATACCAAAGCCGGTGAAATTGTGATCAACGAACTAAATACGATGCCAGGCTTCACTTCAACCTCCATGTTTCCCAAATTGTGGCAGCGCGCAGGAGTCAGTTATCCAGAGATAATTACTCGACTTATCGATGCGGCATTGAGTAGATCAGCGCACGTTACTCGCTAAGACTGTGCATTGTTATGACGAGTGCGGTACGGTCAACGACCATGAGTGTGTGATTAGGTAACTCTTCCCAACCTGTTTGCGTCCATCCACTCGAGGCAACTAGAACCTCTTTTCCGTCGTTGCGGAAGAAAAGGTCATAGTAGCCAGGGCCTTCACTCTGCGGAGCACGCTCCTGGTCATGCTCATTAATGACGTAGAGGTGGGAAGGTGTTAGCAACATTGCGTTGATGCTGGAGTAATCGACATGTGTGCGAATCAGCTTAATCGCAGAGCGAATTCCATCGACCACACCAAATTTTTCGATCTCGTTGATAATCAAGTAGAAGTAACTTTCACTATCGGTTTGACCACGTCGTAGCGCTAACAATTGTGGATCAATGAGGTGGTCAACCGCTTCTGCTGGATTAAGTGCTCCATTATGAATAAATGAATAGTCTCCATGAGTGAAGGGGTGGGTATTTCCTTCGTTAACCGAGAGGGCACCAGTTGCCCAACGTAGATGAAGCAGCGCTCCATTGGATTTTAGGCTGCGAGAAGCTTCCTCGAAAGCTGCACTCTCTTTGGCACGGGTTGGTTCAACAAGGAGCGATGGATGTTGGTCTGTGTTGCAGGTCACAATTCCCCAGCCATCTCCGTGGCGAGCAGATAGAGCTGCAAATTCGGTGAATTCGGCGCCAGCGGCCTCTACAAGAGAGATTTCACTAAAAGAGACAAAGCCCATTAAACGACACATTGAGGATTCCTAACGCGGATTTAGATTAATTAATTATTGGTATCAAAGTATACGTTCTTGGTTTCAGTGAAGGCGTCGAGAGCATCAGGTCCCAATTCTCGCCCAAGTCCCGACTGCTTGTATCCTCCGAATGGAGTCCAATATCGAACGGATGAGTTGGAATTTACCGAAAGATTGCCGGCTTCGACTGCTCGTGAGACTCGTACCGCGCGACCTATATCTCGACTCCAAATTGAACCGGAGAGTCCATACTCAGAGTCATTTGCAAGGCGAATGGCATCGGACTCATCCTCAAATGCGATCACAGAAACCACGGGTCCGAAGATTTCTTCTCGGTAGGCACGATCCTGCGTTGAATGTGCCAGCAGTACAGTTGGGGGAAACCAGAAACCCTCACCACTCGGTGCACTTCCTGTGAAAGCGACCTCCGCACCTAGCGGTACATACTCGCGAACTCGCTCGCGTTGCCCTGCGGAGATGAGCGGACCCATTTGCGCACTCTCCAACTCTGGAGATTCCACACGGAATTTCTTAACTGCCACTTCAAACTTTTCCATGAAGGAGTCAAAGACTGATTTCTGAACGAGTATCCGCGATCTAGCGCAGCAATCTTGGCCTGCGTTATCAAATACCGCACCTGGTGCACTTGCGGCTGCAGTTTCAATATCTGCGTCGGCAAAAATTATATTTGCGCTCTTACCGCCCAACTCCAACGTCAATCGCTTTACTTGATCTGCGCAGCCACGCATAATTCCTTTGCCAACGCTTGTGGATCCGGTGAAAACAATTTTGCGCACCAACGGATTGGTCACAAAACGATCGCCCACGATGCTTCCCTTACCAGGAATTACATTGAAAACTCCCTCAGGAATTCCGGCAAGCAGAGCAAGTTCACCCAATCGAATTGCAGTGAGTGGAGTGAGTTCTGCTGGTTTTAGAACAACGGTGTTACCCGCTGCGAGTGCAGGTGCAAAGCCCCAGCCTGCGATTGGCATGGGGAAGTTCCACGGAACAATAATTCCAATGACGCCGAGCGGTTCCTTAAATGTGATGTCGATACCACCTGGAACTGGAATTTGGCGACCAAAGAGCCTCTCAGGTGATGCACTGTAGTAATTGAGACAATCTCGGACATTTCCGGCTTCCCACCTCGCATTTCCAATTGTGTGTCCCGAATTGCGAACTTCAAGTTGAGCCAACTCCTCGAGATGTTCGTCAACAACTCGGGCAAAATTACGAAGGACTCTGGCGCGATCCCCAGGAGTGAGGTTGCGCCACGTTTCAAATGCCTTATTGGCTTTAGCGATAATGAGATCGGTTGCTGCTAAATCTGCCATCTCGACATCTTTAACGATGGTTGCGGAGGCAGGATTAATGACTGAATAAATGCTCATAGTGACTGGGTACTTTACATGCGTTCGAAGTTACGAAAACGCTCCCAGTCGGTAACTGCGCGACTAAAAGCATCAATTTCTGTATCAGCCATATGCGTGTAGTGCTTCTGCACATCTACTCCGAAAACTGCCGTGACCCATTCACTTCCCGCCCAAAGATCTCGAGCCTCTAAAAGAGAGGTCGGAACTCGGGAGGTCTCCACGGCATAGGCATTGCCTTCAAATGCTGGTTCTAGAGTCAATTCATTTTCGATTCCATCAAGACCTGCTGCAATCATTCCTGCAACGGCAAGGTATGGATTGGCATCCCCGCCTGGAACGCGATTTTCAATTCTCAGAGAGTGGCCTTGTCCTACCAGACGCAGCGCGCATGTTCGATTATCCCGACCCCACTTAAGAGCGGTTGGTGCAAAAGTTCCGTACTGGAAGCGCTTATAAGAATTAATGTTAGGAGCAAAGAGCAAGGTCAATTCGCGCATATGTGCCTGGATCCCCGCCAGATAATGGCGACCCATGATTGAAAGTCCATCTCCGACATCTCCGACATTAGCAGCCAAAACTGCGGAGTCATCCTTGCCGCGGAAGGAGAGATGGATGTGGCAAGAACTACCCTCGCGCTCATTAAATTTAGCCATAAAGGTAAGTGAGCAGCCTTGCTGGGAGGCGATCTCCTTTGCCCCCATCTTATAAATGGAGTGGTTGTCACACGTACGTAAAGCATCTTCGTACCTAAAGGCGATCTCATGCTGACCTAAGTTACATTCACCTTTGGCGGACTCTACGATGAGACCCGCACCATCCATATTGAGTCGAATAGCCCGGAGTAATTTTTCAACGCGAGCGGTGCCGATTAAGGAGTAATCAACGTTGTATTGATTTGCAGGGGTGAGACCTTTGTAACCCTTATCCCATGCCTGCTCGAAGGTATCTTGGAAGACTATGAACTCTAATTCTGTTCCACAAAGTGCAAGCAACCCTGCGGCATCTAATCGAGCTAGCTGATTCTTCAAAATGGTTCGAGGGGAGACAGAAATCCCGTGCTTATGGTGATCGACGAAATCAGCAAGGACCATGGCTGTGCCCTCATGCCACGGCAGGTAGCGCAAGGTATTGAAATCTGGCGCTAGACCCATATCCGCGTATCCGGTATCCCACGAAGAGACGTCATACCCTTGGACTGTATTCATATCAATATCAACCGCTAAGAGGTAATTACATCCTTCTGTACCGTTTTTGATGGTATCGGCCACGAAGAAAGGTGCATGGATGCGCTTTCCCTGTAGTCGACCTTGCATATCAGTGGCGCCAACTACAACGGTATCAATTTTTCCGCTAGCAACATCGAGTTTTAACTGTTCCAAAGAGAGGGGCACAGATACCTCCGATAAGTCGAATGTGCACATTCGAATGAGTGAATAACGGCAGGTTACTAGTGGGTGAAGAGGCGCACAATAGGCCTCACCGCGCTTCTCGGTAAGAAAAAAATCTGAGAATTAACGCCGAGTTCTCTTCCAAATAAATGAGTGACACGGCACACTTCGGTTCAGACAGCACGATGGCAGGACCTCAGAGGCGCAGTCCTGAGTTCCCAGCGCATCACTGAATCAATCCGAACACCGACCTAACGGATGGGATGCACGTAGATGAGCACTACTCAAGATGCAGATGCAAAAAAATTAGCGGAACTTGGTTATAAACAGGAGTTTGATCGCAAGTGGTCAGGCTTCAATAACTTTGCCATCTCTTTCTCAATTATTTCAATTCTTTCTGGGTGCTTCACAACATTTGGGCAAGCCTGGAATAACGGTGGACCAGTTGCAATTGCTCTCGGCTGGCCATTGGTTGCAATTTTCGTAACTCTGGTTGGACTCTCGATGTCCGAGCTCGTATCTGCCATGCCAACTGCTGGAGGAATCTATTACTGGTCCCTCAAACTAGGGCGTCCAATTCACGGCTGGATCACTGGCTGGTTAAATTTGATGGGATTGATCGCAGTTACCGCTGGCGTCGATTTCGGTCTAGCTCTCTTCGCGCAGAACGCCTTGGCTCAATATTTTCACTGGTTTAATACAACTAACCTTAAACAAACATTCCTTATGTTCTTCATTATTCTTCTGCTTCACGTAGTTATTAACGTGTATGGTGCAAAGGTCATTCATCAATTCCAAGGCGTAAACGTATGGTGGCATGTATTTGGCGTCGCAATCATTATTGGTATCTTCTTGTTCTATCCAACCCACCACGCGACTGCTTCATGGGTATTTACTCATCAAATCAATAACGGAGGCTTTGGAACTGGAAATGGAAAATTTTGGTGGTACATCTTCCCTCTAGGATTCTTGCTTTCACAATACACACTCACTGGATTCGATGCTTCAGCTCACGTCTCTGAGGAGACTGGTGGAGCATCTACGGAAGCGGCAAAGGGGATCTGGAAGTCGATTGTCTATTCGGGTGTTGCAGGTTGGGTAATGCTCCTTGCAATGCTCTTCGCCATCACCGGAACTCAGGCAGATGCGATTACAAAGGGTGGTGGATCTTCAGGAGCCGTTATCGTGACCGTTCTCGGACTGGGCATTTGGGCCAAGCTTGTATTTATCATCAGTTGCGTTGGGCAATTCCTCTGTGGAATGTCATGTGTGACAGCTGGTTCACGCATGCTCTTTGCTTTTTCCCGTGATAAAGCTGTTCCAGGAAATAAGTTCTTTGCCAAGCTCGACAAGAACCGTAATCCTTCTAACGCAGCAATTGGTATTGCGACGGCAGCCCTCATCATCACCTTGCCAGCTTTGTATTCCCCTAAGGGGACACCTGGTTACCCAGTGGCATTTTTCGCCGTTACCTCTATCACCGTAATTGGTCTCTTCACGGCTTTTGCTATTCCTATCTTCTTGCGTTGGCGCATGGGAGATAAGTTTGTGCAAGGGGATTGGAATTTAGGACGGCATTGGCGCTGGATTGCTCCACTTGCTGTCCTAGAGGTAGCAATTGTTTCGATCTACTTCATTCTCCCCGCAGCTCCTTCGGCTATTCCATTCCGCAAGGGGTTCTCATGGACTAGCTTCAACTACACACCATTGGCAGTACTTGTCATTCTCGGTGGCGCGCTCTTATGGTGGTTTGCTGGTGCCAAGGACCATTTCAAGGGCCCAATTCGAACTCTCGATCAGTAATACATCCGCTATAACGATCAGTTAATCGTTCGTCACTAAGTAGACTTCACCCGCTGGCTAATACAGTCAGCGGGTGAAGTTTTTTATCAGTTGATGTCAGAAGGAGAGCTCAGATGTCAGAGCGGGTTGCAGGATTGGTAGCGATCGTCACAGGGGCAGGATCTGGAATCGGCCAGGCAAGTGCGATTCGTCTTGCCGAAGAAGGCGCCGTTGTTATGTGCGTTGATATCAATGAGTTGGCAGCGCAGGAAACCTCAGATTCAATCATTGCAATGGGTGGCAATGCCTCGTCGGCTGCAATTGATATAGCAGATTCGCAAGCCTGCATTGATCTTGTAAATGAAACTTTTAAAAATTTCGGCAGCATAGACATTTTGGTAAATAACGCAGGTGTAAATCTCCCTGGAGTATTTCACGAAGTGAGTAATGAGACGATTGATCGAACTTTAAATGTAAATGTAAAAGGTGCGATGTATTTAACGCGGGCAGTTATCCCGTTTATGTTAACGACAGGTCGCGGTTCGATTGTTAATATGTCGAGCGTCAATGGATTGGTCTCCGAACCATTTCTCAGCGTCTACTCTGCTAGTAAAGGCGCGCTTGTGATGTTCACGCGCGGAATAGCTCTTGACTATGCGAAACTCGGAATTCGATGCAACGCGATCTGTCCAGGTTGGGTTGATACCCCAATAAATCATGCGCATGCCAAGATGTTAGGAGGGCTTGATCATGTTTACAAGACGATTGATTCTTTTCAACCAATCGGACGACCAGGTACCTCTCGAGAGATCGCCAACCTAGTTTTATTCTTGGCGTCAGATGAATCTTCCTTCATGACAGGATCTATTGTCTCGGCTGATGGTGGAATGACTGCCCAATAACTTCTCGGCCCCATCCTTGAATTATTGGTTTCCACGTTTCAATTAATGAAGCTTCCGCTAAGGCCATCTCAGGTTGAATCGTTCTCTTTCCAGAGTCCTTAAAGGCGTTGTCGGCCTCAGACTCCCACCATTTAACTATTTCAAGATCTATCTCCGGATGAAATTGCACTCCATAACTTTTACTGCCCAATCGATAGATTTGATTTTCGCATAAATCACTCGATGCAAGCAAAGTCGCTCCATGTGGGAGTTGAGTGACTTGATCTTCGTGCCACTGTGCTACAGGAACAGGATTATTAAAGGTGAAGATCGGATCGGGGACGTCCAGGCGATGTATCGGGTAGATGCCAACCTCGCCAATGTCGGCGCGCTCTACTCGACCTCCTCCTGCAATAGCAAGAAGTTGCGTACCAAGACAGATAGCAAAGATGGGGATGTCACGATCAATTGCGTCTTTGAGTAAGGCACGTTCATGAGTGAGCCAAGGGTGCTCGGCATCGTCGTTGGCATTCATATGTCCACCCAGTGGGAGAAGTGCAGATATGGATTCTGGTACCTGAAGAGGAACCGCTTCACCAGCATAGGCGCGCAAAACTTCTATGGTGAAGCCGAGCTCCTCTAGCCACGAACCTACTAAATGCGGAGCGTCGGTCTCGTCATTTTGAATTGCAAGAATTGTAGGTTTAGATACAGCCATTCCTTAGTACGTGGTCACAGGACATGTGAGAGTCCGAGTGATACCCGGAACTGCTTGCACTTTGGCTAAAACTCCTCGGCCTAACTCTTCCATGCTTGGAGATTCAGCCCGCATAATTACATCGTAAGGGCCAGTAACTCCTTCAGCCAAGGTAACTCCTGCGATTTTTGAGATAGCCGTTGCAACACTGGAAGCCTTGCCCACATCGGTCTGAATTAAAATATATACCTGAACTGACATGCTAACTCCTTAATGGACATTCACCTATTGGGAAAATTGATCGGCACCGATCCGCACTGCCTCTAGGCTACTCCCAGAACATAGTGGCGAGGGGTATTTTTTTGGCCAGTGAATCTGAACTTATAGCGGCGGTTAAAGCCGTATTTGAAACCAATTATGAGTCGGAAATCACTGAAAGAATCATCGTGGGGATTGGTGATGATGCGGCTGTCGTCTCTCAACCCAAGAACCGCAAGAGTCTAGTTACTCTGGCAACTGATCTGGCAGTTGAGGGGACTCACTTCAACCGCAAATGGTCTACCCTTTTTGAAATTGGCGCTAAAACTACTGCGGCGAACTTGGCCGATATTTATGCCATGGGTGGCGTTCCAGAATTCTTGCTTGTGGCGGCTGCGCTGCCGCGTGAATTTACAGTGGGAGAGGTCGAAGAGTTAGCGCGCGGGATTATTGATGAAGCGGCCAAGGTCGGAGCGCGGGTTGTTGGAGGCGACATCACGCTCTCACCCCACCTGGTTATTTCGATCGCGGTATTTGGGTCAGTCAAGGAACCAGTTCTGCGAAGTGGAGCTCAGGTTGGCGATCTTGTAATCATTAATGACTTGCCTGGCGCATCTGCTGCAGGGCTAAAACTTTTACAATCAGGAATGACGGGAATTGATGATGAGCTGACGTTCTCCCACCGTCGACCAACCATTGATTATCTTGCAGCCCGAGATTTTGCGCTGGCTGGAGTGTCAGCGATGACGGATGTGAGTGATGGATTGACCTCAGAACTATGGGAAATTTCACGAGCTTCGGGAGTGGGAATTGAAATTATGACTGACGAAGTGATCGACTTTCATGGGGGAGAGGATCATAT
>JAYTQV010000011.1:0-6734 GCA_043746515.1 Actinomycetes bacterium
CATCACTAGACTTCGAGCTTCCTTAGTGACTTCCATGGGACCATCGCCGGTACGTGGTTTCATGGCTGCCATCTAGAAACTCCCTTACCTAAAAAACCGTTAAGAACGTAGGGAGAAGTATCTCGTATCAAGGCAGAGGTGGGAAATCGAGCGCTTGAAGCAACCGCCTCTTACCCAAAGATATGACTCTCACCACGGCTTGATGTGGTACGCCTAAAGTTTGGGCAATGTCAATGGTGGCCATTCCTTTGGTGTAATGAAGGGAGAGTATGAAGCGTTCCTCCTCGGGCAGACTCGCCATGAGATCTGAGATAGACGGCACGGACTCCATGGATAGCAGATTACTAGCAGGGGATAGAAAGTTGAACGCTCTCCCAAAATCCTCGGCATTTTTTCAGGCTTTCATATCACGCCAGAATTCCAGAATTCCAACAACGCTCACTTCCCCTTTTTTCTGATCCCTGCACTTTGATAGCGTTCACCGTATGAGATATGGCTATGGCAGTGGGGTAGCGACAATCGCAGCAAATGGCGACCTTTTGGATTGCTGGTTTATGAGCGTTGGGCTTGAACCGTTGGGAGCGCCAACGGATAGGTCTGAACTACTCCAATCGGATCACCTCCGTAATGTCACAAAAGAGGCCGTTGACCTTGAGATCGATCTGGATGCCGCCCCCACGAGCCCAGCCGATTCATATCTCAGACTGCACCTCCTCTCCCATCGGCTGGTTAAACCACACGAGGTGAACCTCGATGGAATTTTTGGACTTTTAACGAATGTTGCCTGGACCTCCGCTGGTCCGTGCTCTTTGCATGAATTTGAAAAAACCCGTACTCGATTGCGCGCAGCACATGGTCACCTCAGTGTCTTCGGAGTGGATAAGTTTCCCCGAATGGTTGATTACGTAATTCCTGAAGGTGTGCGAATAGCAGATGCGGATCGAGTCAGACTTGGTGCCTACCTGGCACCAGGTACCACCATCATGCATGAAGGCTTCGTGAACTTTAATGCGGGCACTCTTGGTAAATCTATGGTCGAAGGTCGAATTAGTGCTGGCGTGGTTGTTGGAGATGGAAGTGACGTTGGTGGAGGGGCCTCCATCATGGGCACTCTCAGTGGTGGCGGTAAAGAGGTCATTTCAATTGGAGAACGTTGTCTGCTTGGTGCTAATTCGGGTTTAGGAATTTCACTCGGTAATGATTGCGTTATTGAATCAGGAACCTACATAACTGCTGGTTCCAAGATCACACTCCCAGATGGCACAGTGGTTAAAGCGCGCGAACTCTCAGGATCGAATAATTTAATTTTTCGTCGCAATTCTCAGAGTGGAAATCTGGAGGTCGTGCCTAAAGTTGGTGGGTGGGAGGGCCTCAACTCAATTTTGCATGGACAATGATTTTAATAGGTATTGGGTGCGATCTCAAACCACGATGCAGGAATTCTTAATTTACTCTTAAAGGCTCCAACGGTTAATTGAGAAGTCAATCCCGCAATAGATGTGGCGGTAATGATGGTTGCGCTATTTGTAGTCGTTCTCGCAGTTATTGCTAATGAAATCACATCAGGCAGATTAAATGCGCTCGCAACATCTTTCTGAATTAATACTCGCTGCCAATGTGCATATTGTGGGTTTAAAAATATATCTAAACTCCAAGGGTCTGGAACGCTAACCAGATATGGATAGGCAGTGCCCCACACATCCGCGCTGGATTGCGTCCGCCCACCGTCGGAGGCGAAGAAATAAACAGAGATCGGTTTACCAAGGTATTCAATGACCTGGGCATGCGTTGAGTCAGTTTCTGTGGCAGAGACTGCCGATTTCCAATTTGCCCCCACGCCTGGTTCAGACTCTTTGGCATAACCTATATATGCCTGATCGCTTGTGCTCTTGTAAACATTACATTGACAAGCGCTGCGCAGAGTTAGATGGGCCAACCCGTACGTGCGGGAGGCGATGGCTTGAGCTTGAAGAGCCGCAGGAAGCCAGCTAGATGACATCTCGCTGATACCCAAGACATATTGCTCTAGCGTCATGGTGTCTATGACTTCCATTTTTCCCGCAACAACCTTTAATTGAATCTGCCCGTATTTAAGTTGAATTGAACCGTCAGCCGTTACTAGTTTCACAACTGTAAAAGGGTCTCCATTGGGTGCAGCAGCATAAGCAGTAGTTCCAGTCCAAGAGATGGTCCAAGAACTTTGTGCCGGCAAGGTACGAGGGGCAAGTGGTTTGTTCATTATAGATACACTAATTTTTTTCCCTACTAAGGAAAATCTATAAGTGGTGGAGGGTGTTCCTATCATTGAGGGGTCGATTGCTCCGTCCGCGAGCGCGCTTAAGTTAATTCCTGATTGGCTAAATCCCGAAGCGATAGAGACTGTCGCTGACAGTACTTTATGAGCAACACTCACTTTTATTAATTGTTCGTCAGGGATAGATACGACTTGAGTTCCTGTAAACCAGTAATTGAGAATCTGCTCAGAGCTTTCTCCTTCCATAGCTTGTCCGAGTGCACCTATCTGACTCATACCCACACCATGTCCAAATCCCGAACCAGTGAGAAGAAAGTGTGGAGGCACCGACGATGAAGTGGCTGCAGACGCGAGAGTTGGAACAATCACTATTAATAGAATAAGTGAGCGGAGGACTTGTTTCAGACACTTCATGCTCTTCACAGTTAAATCAAATCTTTCGGGGAGGTGATAAATCCTGTCCCCCAAGAGAAATGCATTGTTGCAAGAATTACTGGAAGCCGCAATTTCTCACTTACATCCTTTCCAATCACGAAGGATCCGATCAGATTCCCAATCAGATAACCCACGGCTGGAAAGAAGAGGAATGAATTCACCGTCACTCCGAGGATAAGAGAGAGGAGTACAACGAGAAGAGTTACCGGCGGCGCCAGGTAACGAAGATTAATCGTCCCTTTATGGTTACGGCTGACGGCGCGGCGCCACCGCCCGTACTCAAAATATTGCTTTGCCAACGCGCGCACGTTAGGACGGGGCCGGTAGGTAACCACCAATTCTGGATCAAACCAGATAATCCCACCAGCCTGTCGGAGTCGAAAATTTAACTCCCAATCTTGCGCTCTGGTAAATCGTTCGTCATAACCTCCGACAGCAAGAAGCGCCTCCTTGCGAAAAGTTCCGAGATAGACGGTATCTGCGGGACCTGCTTTGCCTCCGGTGTGAAACCTTGCCACTCCAACTCCCAAAGGTGATCGCATCGCACTTGCCACAGCTCGTTCAAATTTCCCAATCCCGGAAGCTGCCATGATTCCACCCACGTTTACCGCGTGGGTCAGCTCCAAGGCTCCAACCGCGTTGGAAATATATGTAGGGGAGATCTCCGCATGACCGTCGATACGACAGATGATTGAATATTTTGAGACGCCGATAGCAGCATTTAGCCCTGCCGCCGTTCTACCTGAAGGATTGGATACAAGAACTACCCGAGGATCACTGGTCGCCAGGGCGGCCGCAATCTCATTCGTTTGGTCTTGAGATGGCCCTAAAGCCAAAATTGCCTCGAGGGGGCCGTCATAGTGCTGAGCCAAAATCGCCAATATAGCGTCACGCAAGAAACGCTCTTCATTCAAAATTGGCAGGATTACTGACACCCCTGGGATTGGCTTTTCAGGAGTGCTTCTCGGATCCACCGCGTTCTCACTCATACTGCGCTCACGGTACCGTTTCGCAAGCGTTACTATCGGCATAATGACCCTAAAAATCTCTGTGATTGGTACCGGACATCTCGGAGCAACTCACGCGGTATGTATGTCGAGCCTTGGCTTTGAGGTGATCGGCTTTGATGTTGACCCTTCCACCATCGAAAGTTTGGCTTCAGGCAAAATTCCTATTTATGAGCCTGGATTAGAAGTTCTACTGAATGAGCAGTTGGCGACTGGGCGCCTCTCCTTCTCCTCCGAGATTAACCAAGTTGCCGATTGCGATATTCACTTTATCTGCGTTGGGACTCCCCAAGTTGCAGATGGACTTGCCGCAGATCTCACCTTCGTTTTTGCCGCTCTAGAGATGATTGCTCCCATCATGAAACCAGGCTCACTCGTAGTTGGTAAATCCACGGTCCCAGTTGGTACCGCTTCAAAGATGCGAGAGAGATTGTTGGAAATAAATCCCACGGTTGACTTAGCCTGGAATCCAGAATTTCTGCGCGAAGGCTTTGCAGTTGCCGACACCTTGAAACCCAATCGATTGGTGGTTGGTGTCACCAGCGAGAAGGCAGAGAAATCATTACGCGAGGTTTACGCCACGAATTTACGGGACAACACTCCATGGGTAGTGGCAGATCTCCCAACGGCAGAACTAGTAAAAGTCGCCGCTAATGCTTTCTTAGCTACCAAGATTTCATTTATAAATGCTATGGCTGAAATTTGTGACGCAGCAGGTGCTGACGTCACTGTACTCGCAGAGGCAATTGGATATGACCCACGCATTGGAAACCGTTTCTTACAGGCAGGAATTGGTTTTGGCGGCGGGTGCCTTCCTAAGGATATTCGGGCATTTATGGCGCGTGCCCAAGAACTTGGAGCGGGGCAAGCTCTGGAATTTCTCCATGATATCGACTCAATCAATCTTCGCGCTCGCTCACGTATGATCGAGTTAGTACGTAAAGATCTCTCCGAGGATTTAAGCGGGAAGAAAATCTCAGTGCTCGGTGCAGCCTTTAAACCCGATAGCGATGACGTGCGTGACTCACCCGCACTAGATATTGCAGCGCAGATACAGGCAGCGGGGGCGATCGTTACCGTTCACGATCCTAAAGCGATAGTTAATGCCCGAAAGCGATTCCCGACTTTAAAGTACTTTGAAGACATTCGTGAATCCCTCCAGGGAGCAGACTTAGTTTTACATTTAACGGAGTGGAAAATCTATCGCGAGTTAAATCCACATGAGTTATTGAGCCTTGTTGCTCGTCCCATAATTATTGATGGGCGAAACGCACTAGACCGAAATCAATGGCGAGCAGCAGGTTGGCAATTTAGAGCACTCGGACGTAGTGATATTTAGAATCCGGTTCGAGTATTTCTTTTAAGCTTTAGGTTCTTTCCCTTTTCTAGTGAAAGTTGGCGAGCGCTCTCCATGTAGTCACCCACCTTGCCTGCAACTATTGGATCACTCACTCCTAAAATTCTTGCTGCTAATAATCCAGCATTCTTCGAATTTCCAACTCCTACGGTGGCAACCGGAACCCCAGCTGGCATCTGCACAATGGAGAGGAGTGAATCCAACCCATCTAAAACTTTAAGCGCAATTGGTACTCCAATCACAGGCAAGGTAGTTGCGGCTGCAACCATTCCTGGCAAGTGAGCTGCCCCTCCAGCACCAGCAATGATTACTTTGTAACCAGCCGATACAGCACCATGCGCAAATTGCAACATCTCATCCGGAGTCCTATGTGCACTCACCACATCTACTTCATAACTAATCCCAAGTTCATCAAGTATGGCGGTGGCCTCTTGCATAGTTGGCCAATCTGAATCTGAACCCATAACGACTGCAACATCTTTACTCATCAATGGCTCCGCTCAAATAATCAACCGCGTGGCTTACCTCAGACCGTAAGTGTAGAAGGTCGCTGCCGAGAAGGGTGACGTGGCCGACTTTGCGCCCAGGGCGCAACTCCTTCATGTATTGATGGATTTTTAAGCCGGGGGATCTAGCCATCAAATGCAGGTAAGGTTTGTATAGATCTCCGCTTTTATCGGTCTGGATTCCTATGACATTTCCCATGACGGCATACGCAGCCTTGAGTGAGGTATCTCCGAGTGGTAGATCTAGAACAGCTCGCAAGTGCTGTTCAAACTGGCTCGTAACCGACCCCTCAATACTCCAATGGCCAGAGTTATGAGGGCGCAGGGCTAACTCATTGATTATGAGGTGATCTCCTACGACGAAAATTTCGATCGCCATCACACCAACTAAGTTAATACCTTGGGCGATTTTAAGTGCAATTTGCACAACCTGAGCAGCTAACTCCTTTGAAAATTCAGGCACCGGAGTAACAGTCTGTGTGCAGATGCCGTTACTTTGAACAGTAAGCGTTGGCGCCCATGTGGCAGCCTGACCGTGTGGGGAGCGCGCCACCATAATCGCAATTTCATAATCAAAATTAAGTTTCTCTTCCAACAATAAATCTGCTCCGACAGATTCGAACAGTGAGATGAGTTGAGTGTGATCCTCCACAACAAAGACCCCTCTACCGTCATAACCTCCTGAGATCCTCTTGGCTATCAATGGAAATTCCAACTCGCACTTACTACCGTCATAACTTTGCCATTTGGGATTTGGCAGATCCAACTCCTGCATCTTTTTACGCATCGCTAATTTATTCTGACTATAAAGAAAGGAATCAGCGGTCGGGAACACCTTCACGCCTGAAGATTCAATAGCCTTAATTAAATCTTGCGGGATTAGTTCATGTTCAAATGTGACTACATCACACGTGGATGCCCAACTGAGAATTGAAGCAACGTCGCGCAACGTGCCGACAGTATGTGGAGCAACTTGAGCTCCACTATCCATTGCCGATCCAGCATAAAAATTGAGTGTGATTCCCAGATCCACTGCCGCGGGAACCATCATTCGAGCAAGTTGTCCGGCACCAATTACTCCGACCTTAGGGAAACTCACAATGTAACTCTATCGAAGGTGCGCAATATCTCCCACGCTGATTCGATCTCCACTCTCAAGCATTAATTGCCCCTCA
>JAYTQV010000012.1:0-5819 GCA_043746515.1 Actinomycetes bacterium
GATCCACTTGAAAATGAGGTGGTTCCAGTCACCGTGGGTCCAGATGTTCTCCCAATAACCAGAATGCAGCAACAAGAGGAGCAGCAGCAGCAGATTGGAACAATCGATGCTTAGTCGACTAGCAGAATCTTCATTTTGGTTGGGCCGCTACCTTGAGCGGGCTGAAGGAATGAGTCGATTACTCATCGAATTTCACCAACTCCTCATACAGGATAGCAAAACCCATGTTCAACGCGGCTCAACACTCATATGTCATGGTCTGGGTTTAGATGGGGAACCTGCGAGCGCCAGCGAACTGGTTGATTTAGCTTTTGGAGATTCCCTTGATCCTGGAACACTACTAGGTTCAATCTATAGCGCCAGATCCAATGCGCGGTTAATGCGGGACATACTTCCAAGCGATTTTTACGAAGCAATTAATCAATTGAATGCCGCAACTCATGATTTCAATATTGGTTCCCCCGGTCGCTCTTTACGTAATCTTCTCAATCACTTAGCGGTAACGAACGGAATCTTCGAATGGCTCGCCCCCGTCGATGAGTCTGCGCACTTCGTCACCTTAGGTCGAGCATTGGAGCGAATGGACCTCATGAGCCGGCTTCTTTCATTGAAACTTGAGAGTGAATGGCGAGATCAAGGGTCTGCAACTACTCTCCGATCGGTGGGAGCACTCACAACTTACCTTCGGGCTCGTACCCCATTGACCGCGTCTGGAGTGCGGCATTTCCTCGTGCAATCAGATACCTTCCCACGTTCGATAGCAGAATGTGCGAAGAAAGCTAAAGGTGAATTGGAAGAAATTGCACTAATGACACAATTATGGGTCGATGACATCTTAAGACCAATTGGGATGCTAGAAAGTCAGATTCGATATCTTAATGATGACCCGCTCGAATTGGAAAAGACCATTTCTGCAACTACATTGGCGGTAGCGCAAGCAACAGATGGAATTGGGTTGCGCTTCTTTAGGCCTGTCGGTTCAATTGTTTGGAGTAATTAATGACGTGGCGTCTGAATATTACTCATTCCACAAGTTTTCAATATGAATCTGAGGTATCTGCCTCCTTCAATGAAGCTCGTATGTCACCGATCAATACTCCGGAGCAATTTGTCATTAGTCATGACCTAAAGATCAACCCATTTTCTAATGTCTACAGTTATATTGACTATTTTGGTACAGCGGTGAAAGCTTTTGATATCCAGACTCCACATACATATCTTGAAATAGTTTCTCAAAGTTTGGTTGAGACTAATATTCCAGAAGTCGGAAACTTGAACGCTTCTTGGGAAGACCTGGAAAGTGAATCTCTCACGGATGACTTAAGCCAATATTTAAGTTTTTCCCGTCTAATAAACCCAATCAAATCATCGTACGACATTCGCGAATTAGCAACGCCACTCGATGCAATTCAATTTCTCAACAAGGCGATGCGGGAACAGATCAGCTATGCCCCAGGGACCACAAGCGTATATTCCCCGGCTAGTGAAGCTTGGGAGAAGAGAACTGGAGTCTGCCAAGACTTTACCCATGCCTCCCTTTCAATACTTCGTGGGGCTGGAATTCCAGCTCGTTACGTTTCAGGATATCTATACAACGGTTCCGGTGAAATTGGAGAGGAATTTATTGGAGAATCCCACTCCTGGGTCGAAGCCTGGGTAGGACATTGGCTCCCATTTGATCCTACAAATGGAAATCCAATAGCAGAGGATCACGTAATCGTGGCACGTGGACGTGATTACCACGATGTTTCACCGCTTAAAGGGATTTTTAGTGGAGGCAGAAGTCGCAAGACCGAAGTTAAAGTTTCTCTTACTCGAATTGCCTAGTAATCTTTCGATTATGGACGAGAAAGAAAAACCCATCTTTCCAACAGTGCTCGATGATGAAAAGTTGCGTGAACAGCTTGACCCACTTTCTTACGATGTTTTGAGAAATGCTGCGACTGAGCGACCATTCACAGGTAAATACAACGACTCGGATGTAGAGGGTAGCTACCGTTGTAAGGCATGCGGCCAGGAATTATTTAGAAGTGATAATAAGTTCCACTCCGGGTGCGGCTGGCCTTCTTTCTACGCCCCTTCGCAAGAAGATGCAGTGGTTTTATTGGAAGATTTCTCGCTGGCACCAAGAATTCGAACCGAAGTGCGTTGTGCTAATTGCGGCTCACATCTTGGACATTTATTTGAAGGTGAGGGTTATGACGTCCCTACTGATCAACGCTGGTGTATCAACTCTGTTGCGCTAGTTCTTGAGAAGGAGTGAGTTATAGTCGATTTTCAAGCAATGATTTTGAACCACATTCAATCCGTTTTTTACTCCGCGATTTGCCGATAAATCATCTTGAAGACCAAGTTGTAACCATAGCGTTTTAGCTTTTACCGCAATTGACTCATCGAGAACGACTGGCACATCTGCCACATTTCGAAAAACGTCAACCAGGTCGATCCATTCTGGTATATCAGCAATTGATGGATAGACCTGATGGCCGAATAATTTACTAATCCGAGGATTCACAAAATAAATTTCAAAATGAGAGTGGTCAAGTAACCACTCGCTCACCCCATAAACAGGCCGTTCTGGATTATCAGATGCTCCAACGATAGCCACGGTCTTGGTCACACGCAGTAATTCACAAATTTCTTCATCTGTTGGTGGAACCCACAGTATTGTCACCTGATCGATGCCATTTCAGAAAAAATGAAATGTTGGTAATTTGCGACTTCTCGGTCTATATCTAATTGGTTCCACCCAAAGGTTGGTCCTACTAACTCTGCAATCTCACGAGAAGCCTGTAATCCATGATCCGCACTTTCCATTGCAAGACGTAACCTTCGGGCCAAAATATCAACAAGAGTTCGAGCTCCTTCGTGGGTCACCGCATACAAGGCTTCAGCCCGTATATAACCGGCGCCAGGAGCAATCTCTGCGGCAAGAGAGGCATCCTTGGAGATCATTTGAAAAATATCGCTAATTAAGGAGCCGTATCGATTGAGCATCCGTTCCACACATGTCGTGGAGATTGAATAACTTTGGGCGAGTGTGGCTATCTGCTTCACCAAATTTTTGTAGCCAACGGCTCCAATGATCGGAATAGATTTCGTTGATGATTTAGGAACCTGTCTTCCCAAATCCTTTACCGCAGCGTCGACGGCATCAGCTGCCATGATTCGATAAGTCGTGTATTTGCCACCTGCAATACTCACAAATCCCTTTAAAGGATGGTCAACAGTGTGCTCCCTTGATATTTTGGTGGTTGATGAATCTTTAGAAGGAGAGACCAGCGGTCTAAGACCCGCATAGACGCTTAAGATCTGTGAACGCTTAATTTTCGGGAGCAAGACTTTGTTTGCCTCTTTAAGAATATATTCAACATCATCCTCATCAGCGACAGGATTTTCACGATCACTCGTGTAGTCCGTGTCGGTAGTACCAAGAAGCCACTCATTGCCCCAAGGAATAATGAAGAGAACAGATAAGGACGTTTTAATAATAATTCCAGTTTTTGCGTCGATAGCATCCTTAGGAAGAATTATATGAGCTCCTTTACTCATCTTAATTTTATATCCCGGCTTTAAACCGAATTGTTGATACAGCTCTTCATTCCATATTCCAGCAGCGGCGATTACAACTTGTGCTTTTACATTGATGCTATGGCCATCGACCGAGACAACTGCTCCCGTGATGCGATCGGGGGTACGAGTAATTTGAGTGACTGTTGCTCCCGTTATCAAATGGGCACCGTGATCCTTTGCGGTCCGCGCAACCATGGTGGTGTGCCGCGCGTCATCAACTTGCGCGTCATAATAAACCAGTCCACCAGTAACAATCTCTGGATTAAGAGATCTCACCTCATTGCGCATCTCCCCAAATGAAATGTGCTTGTGCCATGGAACCGCTCGCAGCGATCCACGGAGAAGGTCATACAACATAAGACCGGCACCAACATAAACTCGATCTATATATTTTCTATGCAATGGGTAAACGAATGAAAGAGGTTTGACAAGATGTGGTGCCTGTTCAGTAATCATCATCTCACGTTCATGTAGCGCCTCACGGACCAACTTAAAGTCAAATTGCTCTAGATAGCGAAGCCCGCCATGAATTAATTTGCTAGATCGCGATGAAGTACCAGAAGCAAAATCTTCACTTTCAACGAGAGCCACACTCAGCCCTCGAGCAGCAGCGTCTAACGCAATACCGCTACCAACCACTCCTCCGCCGATTACAAGTATGTCGAACTCTTGATTATTCAAAAGTTCGATATCGCTCTTACGCTGATCGGGACTAAGCACTGACTTATTAGAGGCCACGAGCCTAGAATACGGGTATGTCATACATTGGGGCGATAGATCAAGGCACTACAAGCACCCGCTTCATGATCTTTAACCAGATGGGCTCCGTTGTCGCTGCAGCCCAAAAGGAGCACATCCAACTGTTACCCCAGGCCGGATGGGTAGAGCATGATCCCCTAGAAATTTTAAATGCTACAGAAATGGTCATAAAAGAAGCTTTATCGTCGGCGGGGCTTAGTGGCGAAGATCTGGCAGCTATTGGGATAACCAATCAACGTGAAACAACAGTCGCCTGGAGCGCTGCGACAGGAGAGCCACTAGCAAACGCCATTGTCTGGCAAGATACTAGAAGCCAAGAGATTTTGGATGAGATGACATCAACCCAACGTGAATTGATTACATATAAGACAGGTCTTCCGCTAGCACCATACTTTTCGGCTAGCAAGATGGGTTGGATGCTTCGCCATTCATCTCTAGTACAAAACGCCAACAATAATGGGGAGCTCAAATTTGGAACGATTGACTCATGGCTAGTCTGGAATTTGAGCGAGGATAACGTTCACGTAACCGACGTTTCTAACGCATCTCGCACCTTGCTCATGGAATTAGAGAGTTTAGATTGGGATGTGGAGCTACTCCTCGCATTTGGAATCTCCCGCAACTCGCTAGCCACGATCAAAAGCTCATCTGAAATTTATGGCTTTACATCTCCCAATGGAGTCTTCGCTGCTCGTATTCCAATTGCTGGGATCGTTGGCGATCAACACGCAGCGCTCCTCGGACAACTCTGTTTCGAGAAGGGGGAGTCAAAAACCACGTATGGAACTGGAAACTTTGCACTGATCAATACCGGAACCGAAATAATTCGATCAACAAAGGGCCTGCTTACTACGTTGGCATTTAAATTGGGAGATGAGCCGCCGAAATATGCCCTTGAGGGTTCGGTCGCTGTAACTGGATCAGCAGTTCAGTGGTTACGAGATCAACTTGGAGTGATTTCAAATTCAGCGGAAATCGAAACTTTAGCTGCGAGCGTTCCAGATAATGGAGGCGCCTATTTCGTTCCAGCTTTTTCGGGTCTCTTTGCTCCATATTGGAGAAGCGATGCACGTGGAGTTATTGTGGGACTTACTCGGGCAACAACTAAAGCACATCTAGCCCGGGCAACTCTAGAAGCGATCTGCTATCAAACTCATGACGTCATTCGGGCAATGGAAGAGGAGACAGGTGTTCGCATCCAAATCTTGCGGGTCGATGGTGGGATCACGCAAAACCAACTCTGCATGCAGATGCAGGCCGATATTTTGCAAACTGAAGTTTCAAGACCGGAGGTTTCCGAGACAACCGCGCTTGGTGCTGCTTATGCTGCCGGACTAGCCGTGGGTTATTGGAAAAATAAGTCGGAATTGATGGGACAGTGGCAGGAAAGCCATCGCTGGATCCCATCCATTTCAAAGGAGCAATCTGAAACTGGGCTAGTTAATTGGAAAAAAGCGATCGAACGAACGCTTAACTGGATATAACTC
>JAYTQV010000013.1:0-74021 GCA_043746515.1 Actinomycetes bacterium
GAACTAGTGCGACGGCTGATAACGCTGTTTGGACTCTCAATGCGCAAGAGGGTTCACAAAATGCGGGATCAGCAGTCTCAAAGGTGGAAAGTACGGTTGCAGCACTTACAAAATATCTAATCGCAGGTGGAATCACCGCTTCTGGAATTCAATCGGGTGGGGTAAACACCAATGCAATTTATGAGTATGTGAATGGCAACCAAACAGGTCGAATACTTTCATATCAGGCAAACCAAAACGTAACGGTTCGTTCCGCGGATGTAAATCTTGTAAATTCATTAAGCAATGGAATAGGCAAGTTGTTGCAGACTGGTGTAAATGTTAATAATTACGGTCCACAATTTTATGTCTCGAATTTGGCCGCATTGCGCCCCACGCTTTTGGCGCAGGCAATGGTCGATGCGAAATCTCGGGGAATTTCAATGACCAAAGCGGTTGGTTCTACATTGGGAAAGATGATTGCAGTTTCAAGTGGACCAGTTCAAGTGACTTCACCCGATTCTGTTGATAACTCCGCAGGTGGCTTATATGACACGTCGACAATTCCCAAAACCGTGACCGTGACAGTCTCGGTAAGTTTTAAAGTTAACTAACTCTGGAGCGTGGTATTGCCGCGAGCGTATAACCTGAGATTTGGCATCTCTGGTGCTGGAATCCAGCCATGGATATGATCTTTAAATGAGGGAAATCGCTCGCTCTGATTATTCCAATCATTTCGCATCTGCTCAATCTCTTCATGAGTACGCCCTATAAAATTCCACCACATTAATATCTCCTCTAGAAATGGCTTCCCTCCTAATAGCACTATCTTGGCCCCAGCTAGTGAACTCATAGTTATCTGTGACGCACCAGCAGATGAGTAGAAGAGATGATTAAGTGGGAGTTCGCTGTAATCTATTTTTAGATCACCTGCTACAAGTAGCGCTCCGTACTCATAGTCGGAGCGAAGTGGGAGAGATATGAGAGCTCCGGCAGCAATATCCACCTCAGCCCCAATTAATTCACTAAATGTTCGGGCAGGGGAGGAGAACCCCATGAACTCTCCGACGAATAATCGAATTGTTGCTCCAGTTAGGTTAAATTTTGGAAGATTCTTGTAATGATCAAATCGTGCTTCGCCATTTCTCGCACTATTGGGTAAGGCTGTCCATAGTTGAACGCCATGCATAGGCGAGGAACCAATAAGCGATAGCTCAGAGTGAGCGACTCCATAACCTGCAGTCATTAAATTGAGTTCTCCTGGTTGAATTATCTGAACACTTTCCAGTGAGTCGCAATGTTCAACTGCACCAGAAAATAGCCAACTGACTGTCTGCAAACCCACATGTGGATGGGAGGCAACACTCATGGCATCCTTTTGATCTGTGGGACCAAAATGGTCTACAAAACACCATGCTCCAATAGTTCTGATATTTCGATTTGGTAACGTGCGATGAATATCAATTCCAGTTCTGGTAGTTAATTTAACCGTGCGTGGTGTCAGAATCATGAAGTATCAATCACCAACTTTTAGAGGTCGAGCCTGGGTACAGGTTAGGAGTTCAGAGAAACTTGTTGGGAATACTGCGTGCGGATGACCAGCGGCCGCCCAAATTACATCGAAGGAATCTAAGGCGATATCGATAAGAACCAATGGTTTGGGATTTTGCAGAGTCCCGTCAGATTGCCATCCGAATGGACTGACTCCACCAATGCTGATCCCAGAAGCGGACTTAATAAAATCCGCATCAGCGCGATGAAGTTTTTCAACTCCAATTGACTCTGCCACTAGCGCTGTATCTACGCGGTGAGCTCCGGAGGTGATAACCAAAAGTGGTCGACCGTCTGGAAGTTTAAAAACAATCGAAGACGCAATCTGCCCAACCTCAATTCCAAGTGCTGCTGCCGCTTCGGCTGCAGAGCGAGCACTCTCACTGAGTACCACCACTTGTCCCTGAATATTTTTATCAACTATTTCCGCCATGATGCGTTGAACGGAGGAGTTCTTAAGCACATCTTCCATCGGCCCAGTGTAATCGAAGTTAAATACAAAAAATTTGAGCGTTCAATCAAGGTTCTGCCTTTGTTAACCTCCACTTTAGCCTCCTTCCACCTTTGCTGAGTTTGGTTACCCCATGACAAAGATGACAAAGATAGAAGATTCATTTCATTCCAAATTTTACGCGAGGGATAAGATTTCTCGCATATTTGTATCGATGGCAGTTGCAGCCTCACTTGTCTTGGGTGTGGCATCACTGACCCCTTCAGCCACCGCTTCAACTAAAACGACAAAGGCACAGAAAGCTGCGAAAGAAACCAATACGCAACTTCCTAAGGTCAAGCATGTCTGGTACATCATCATGGAGAATAAATCTTACGATGCCACTTTTACGGGTTTAAATAACAACACCTATTTGTGGAAGACCTTGCCCTCCCAGGGCACCTTGCTAACAAATTACTATGGAACTGGTCACTACAGTCAAGACAACTACTCAGCGCTCGTTTCAGGTCAAGCACCCCTTTATGATCATCAGATCGATAGTCCATATTACAAGGATGCTGCCGGGGCAGTTATTACTGATAAAAATGACCCTAACTTTGGTCAATTCAAGGCTGCTGGGGATCCTTACACGCTCCAGGGTTCTGTATATCCTTCGACAGTACCGACAATCTTCAATCAACTCACAGCGGCGAATGTGAGTTGGAAGGCATATGCTCAAGATCTTGGCAATCCGGATGCTTCGGGAAATCCTCACTCAGTAACTGCTTGTGGAGCCCCTGGAACCGATCCAACCAATAGTCCTGTATCCAACCCTGGTGGAGCAAATGCGACGGATCAATATGTTGCTAAGCACTTCCCATTACCTTGGTTCCACTCGATTATTGACAATGCTGGTACGTATTGCACTCCAAGCCACGCAGCTAATTTGTTTGATCCTGCACATGGTCTTGTCCAAGACCTTAAGAGTGAGAGCACAACGCCTGCATTCTCTTGGATCTCACCTAACAACTGTTCAGACGCTCATGATGCTGTGTGTTTCGGCAATAATTTGTCTGGTGGATGGGTGGATGCCAATACTCCGGCCGCTCCACTCAACTACACCGGTGGGCTCTATGCCGGAGACCTTTTCTTAGAACATATCGTTCCTGAAATTCAAGCTTCGGCTGCCTATAAGGACAACGGTTTAATCATTGTCTCTTTCGATGAAGGGTTCCCCGCATACACATTCACAGGTAATAGTTTTCAGAACTCCTCTACCCCTGTTTCGGTTGCAGCTTCACTCGCTGCTGATTCTGCTGGACAAAATATCAACGGAGTTAATGTAAACACTGAGCCAACTGGTCCCAACGCGATCGTCAAGACTGATGCTGCTGGAAATCAACTCTATCCAGGTCCTGGCTTTAACGCATTCGTAGATCGCGATCCATCGATTCCAGGAATTGTTATGGGGGGTGCATCTCCAATACCAGGTGCTCGTACAGACGCTGCAGCTTTGGCAGATGGAAGCTCGTCGTACATCACTGATAATTCCATTCAGGCGTATGACGAAGGTCGGACGGTGACTGGAAATAACATTCCAACTGGTGCAACTGTTGGAAGCGTTTACGATTTGCCGTCATGGGCATCACTCCCTAAGTCCTCTACATCTAGCTGTCCAAATTCCTGTGTAGTTTCAGGTTCATTCCAGTTGCTCGTGAATGGCACCCCAACTGCACCAGCAGGTCCAGTAAGTGGAATTGTTTTAGGTGCTCGGACAGCAAATACGGATCCTATGTTCGATGCAACCCATGCAACGCTTGGCGGTGGAGATGTTGGAATGGTTCTAATCTCTAAGTTCAATAAGCCTGGAACTACGGACGCCACCTTCTACAACCATTACAGTTTCCTACGCTCACTCGAAGATCTTTTTGCGGTTGCTAAGGCATCACCTGGGGTAGATGGCAAAGGCCACATTGGATTCGCCGCACAATCTGGGCTTAAAGCCTTTGGAAGCGATGTATTCAATAATAAGTAGAGGCCGACTTTCACTAGCGGTTACTGTGGCGATCGCATTGATCGGGGTTATTGCCCCGGTCAGTGCCTTTGCTGTTTCTCCAACACCAAAGCCACCACTTGCTGTCCATCGAACCCTGCAGGCATCACAGCAACATCCTCAGATGGCGATTCCAGGCCTTCCAGTGGATGTCACCCTGCGAACTGGGAAGACCAGAGTCTTGGTAGTTGGTCCGGTTATTCCTCAAGTTTCCGCAGATGCCTTGCCCGGGACTTTCACCTTCACCTTCACGCAGCAGTCCGGAAAGTCGCTTATTACCATCAAAGATTTTGGGATTCTGGATGGAAATGCCGCCCTTATACGTCCCGTTCAATTCGACGATGGAACAAAATCCTTCTATCTTTCGGCTGGTCAAAAGCGAACGGTGAAGATAACCGCTTTTATGGCGGTAGGTACTGGAACTCTGCGGTGGGCGCCTTTAAATCATTATGTCGCGGATTGGCAGTTTGTTGAGGAGACGGCCTGATTTATGAGTTCCTGATTTAGACTCCCCATATGTACATTCCACCCTTCAACGCAATGGCCGATTGGGATGAAATAGCGCGATTTGTTAACACGGCACGAGCCGCAGATCTAGTAACGGTAAATCCAGAGGGTGCGCCAATTTCGACGCTGATGCCAACTTTGTGGAGAGATTTAAACCCGGAAGCGAATGAGTTTGGGATTCTCGTCATGCACATTGCAAGGGCCAACGAGCAATGGAAATTAATCTCCACAGGTTCGAAAGGGCTAGCCATAGTTCACGGAGCACAGGCCTATATCTCTCCGTCCAGTTACGAAAACAAAGCAGTAGATCACAAAGTTGTACCAACATGGAATTATGAGTCCGTGCACTTAAGTGGAACTGTAGAGATAAGTGAAGATATAGAGCTGCTGCGACACATAGTCACGGATCTTTCAAACTTTCATGAAAGTAATCGAGTAACACCGTGGGTTGTTGCAGATTCTGATCCCATATACTTTGAAAACCAACTTAAGGGTATTGTTGCGGTGACGTTGACCATAACTAAGGTGGAGGCCAAATCAAAAATAAGTCAGAATAAGTCCCGCGAGGATCGTGAACGAATCATTGAGGACTTATTTATCTCAGGGATTCCTGGAGAGGAAGTTATTGCGACACGTATGCAGAATAAATTACATCTTTAGAGATGTATTACGTTTAACAATTCTGTGCCGCTGGCTATTCTCCGCAGTTGTTCCTCGATTAATTTTCTTCCCCTCGACTCAAACGCCGTGGAATCACCTCCAACGTGCGGGGTAATTATCACATTTTTTAACCTCCAGAGAGGATGATCAGCCGGAAGTGGTTCTGGATCGGTGACATCCAATGCTGCTCCGATTCTTCCGGTACTTAACTCTGCAACAAGCGCATTGGTATCGATAATTTTTCCACGTGCCACGTTAATTAAAATTGCATGATCTTTCATCAGGGCCAAGCGTCTTGCATCGAAGAGGTGTTGGCTATCTTTGTTAAGAGGAAGAATTAAAAATATTAGGTCAAAACTTGGAATTAACCTATCAAGTTCACTGATTGCGAGTGAACCATTTCTTCCACTACGTGAGAACGAAGTTATTTCAACTTCAAAAGGTTTTAAATATGAAATTAGGGTTTGCCCAATAGAGCCAGCCCCGATAATTCCAATTCGACTATCACTGAGAGAGCCCATTCGTTCATGGCTCCATTGGTTTTTATCCTGCGCTCTGATGAAATCGGGGAAGCCTCGCTTCATGGCAATAGCCATGCCGACCGCGAGCTCGGCTGTAGATGCGTTGTGAACTCCACGCGCATTGCAGAGAGTAATGCCTTCGCGCATATAGGCAATGGCGCTCTCATAGCCGGCATTCGGCAATTGTAATATTTGCAAGTTATTCATCGCTCGAACGGGTTCTAGAGTTTCCGTCCCAGTCATATATGGCTGCACATAAATTGTGATCTGAGATAAATCTGAACTCTCTAATGGGAAATTTTCAGGTGATAGGCGACGAAATCCCGGTGGGACGCTGATGTCAGGCCATTCACTCCAAACGGTGTGGGGAGATGTAGACATCATTCCTCCCCGATATCTTCATTCCATACATCGGGTTTCGCCTCGATGAAAGCGGCCATTAACTCCTTGCACTCTTGTGAATCTAGATTAATCACTTCCACCCCATGTGAACGGAGAAGATCTTCAGCCCCCATGAACGTTTCATTCTCTCCGAGCACTACCCTGGGAATTCCGTACAACAAGATGGCACCACTACACATGTGGCATGGAGATAGGGTGGTGTACATCGTGGCTTTGGCATAGATACTTGCGGGCAGGCGACCAATATTCTCTAAACAATCAGTTTCTCCATGCCTGATGGCGCTTCCTTGTTGAACTCGTTTGTTGTAGCCAACTCCCAGGAGTCTGTCTTCTACAACTAAAGCCCCACCGATAGGAACGCCACCTTCACTAGCTCCTTGGCGAGCGGCGGCGATTGCGAACTCTAAAAATCCCTGATCGTCCATTTTCTCCTCATTTCACCCTACAGGAAACTACTTTAAATGAAATTAGCCTGAGTGTGGGCTTAACACCAAGAAGATTTCCCTATACGGTTCAATCACTCCCCCGGTCTATGAGCCGTCACTTCATACGGGGTCGCAATCACCCCCGATAACAAAATTAGGAGAAATCGTATATGACGAGTTTGGAAATCAGAGAGGGTGAGTACGGGGATAAAATCCTCGCCGTTGAACCTGGAGGAATTGAATCAATCCCAGCGAAAGATCGACACGGTAAAGCTCGGAGCCTCTTTGCAACATGGACCAGCCCTAATCTTGAATTTGCGACAATTTATGTAGGTGCTCTCGGGGTTCTCTTCTTTGGACTTACATTTTGGCAGGCGGCCCTTGCCATCGTTATTGGAAATCTTCTCGGGGGACTTGGGCAGTATGTCCTGACCCAAGATGGTCCCAAGTATGGCGTTCCACAAATGGTGGTCGGTCGAGCTGCATTTGGAAAGTTAGGAAATATCCTTCCCTCGATATTTAATGCAGGCGCAGCCGGGATCGGTTGGTTTGCTGTAAATAGCGTATCCGGTGCCTTCGCACTCGCAGATTTAACAAAGATGAAAGTGCTGCTCTCATTGGTGATAGTTGTACTAATTCAGGTAATCATTGCCTTTATCGGTCATAACCTGGTACAGACCGTTGAGAAGTTTCTATTTCCATATTTGGTGATTGTCTTCGGAATCGCAGCGATTTATGCCCTGAGCAAGGGTCACCTAAGTGCTCATGCGAATGGTCATACTCCAGGCGGGTTCCTTTTGTTAGTTGGCGCCTCATATGGATATGCCGCTGGATGGAATCCATTCTCGTCAGACTTTGCTCGGTATTTACCCGCATCTACAGATGCTAAGGCAGCGGGAAGATTTGCAGGGCTTGGAATATTTGTTTCCTCCACAATTCTTGAAATTGTCGGAGCTGCTGCAGTTACCGCTGGGCTCCACGGATATGGAGCAAATACAAATCCAACCGGTGATTTCACTCATCTCATGCCATCGTTCCTCGGAAAATTAGTATTACTTGGGATTGTAGGCGGATCAATAGCCGCTAACGTACTTAATATTTATTCCGGTTCGATGTCATTCCTGACTATCGGAATAAAATTGGGTAGCCATCAGCGGCGTGCCATATCTGCAGTCGTCTTTGGAATACTAGGATTTTTGCTGGCTCGAGCTGCAATAAACAATCCAGCTAACAATTACGAGAACTTTTTGCTCGTTATGTCATATTGGATTGGACCGTGGCTTGGCGTATTGATTGCTGACAAAGTACTTCGTAAAGGTGCTTCCATCGAAAGACTCCTCTTTGCATCACGAGAAAATATTGCTGGCCCAATAGCCTTTGTTCTCGCTGGATTCATTGCAATTTGGGGATTCTCGAATCAGTCCTATTACTCGGGATACTTTGTGAAGAGGCATCCGGGAATTGGCGATATCGCTTTTCTAGTTGGCTTTGTGCTGGCTTTCGCCATTTATTACGTTGCAGCTGCAAAGAAGGTGAAGGCAGAGAAGTAAGCGCTAAATAATTACCAAGAAGTGTGAAGTGGGCGTCCCTCTGCGTAACCCGATGCAGATTGGATGCCCACGACGCATTTATCGTGGAATTCGTTGATTGTTGCCGCTCCTGCATAAGTAAATGATGAGCGGACACCAGCAATGATTTGATCAATGAGATCTTCAACTCCGGGACGAGCAGGGTCTATGTACATGCGGCCAGAGGAGATACCTTCCTCAAAGATCCTTTTACGAGCACGATCAAAAGGGTCCTCTTGAGAGGTACGTGCGTTGACAGCACGCGCGGACGCCATACCAAAGGACTCTTTATACAACTTGCCACTGGTATCTCGAATCAAGTCGCCAGGGCTTTCTAGGGTTCCTGCAAACCAAGAACCAATCATTACTTGTGATGCACCTGCCGCTAGGGCGAGAGCAACATCTCTGGGGTGACGTACTCCACCATCGGCCCAAACGTGCTTACCCATGGAACGTGCCTGAGTTGCGCATTCGAGCACTGCAGAGAATTGTGGTCGTCCAACCCCCGTCTGCATCCGAGTAGTACACATTGCACCTGGTCCCACTCCGACCTTAACTATGTCTGCTCCAGCATCAATCAGATCTTTGGTTCCAGCAGCAGTTACAACATTTCCGACAACTATCGGTAGCCCAGAGTTTAGGGATTTGATTGCTCTAATCGCTTCAATCATTTTAGTTTGATGACCATGAGCAGTATCAATGACCAGGCAATCTGATCCGGCGGCGATCAAAGCTTTGGCCTTTGCTACAACATCACCGTTGACTCCAATCGCGGTAGCAATTCTTAAACGATTTTTGGAATCAAGAGCTGGGCGATACAAAGTCGCACGAAGCGCTCCCGACTTAGTCAGAATTCCAATTAAATCTCCGTTAGCAGCAATTATCGCAGCAAAATCACGGCGGCTCTGCTCCAGAATTTCGAAGGCATCACGGGGTTGAATGGTTTCGGTTAGCGTGGTGAAATCTGTATGCATGATCTGGTGAAGTTGAGTGAATCGATCGACCTGTTCTAAGTCACTTTGGGTGATAACCCCGATTGGCTTTGATTTCTTCACTACGACCAGAACTCCATGAGCTCTCTTGGAGATCAAGTCTAAGGCGCTCGCTACAGTTTCAGTAGCTTCTAGAGTTGGTGGAGTCTCAAATACGGTATGACGTGTTTTTACCCACGCAATTACATCAACAATAATCTCAAGTGGAATATCTTGCGGAATTACGACAAGCCCACCACGCCTGGAGACAGCCTCTGCCATACGTCGCCCGGCAATTGCAGTCATATTTGCAACGACAATTGGAATTGTGGTGCCGGTTCCGTCATCCGTAGCTAGGTCGACATCCATCCGACTAGCAATCTGAGTGTAGTTCGGCACCATAAACACATCATCATATGTAAGCTCATGTGTTTGTCCGGCAGGTGAGTTATGTAAGAATTGCACGTTGCCTAACTATACACCTGGCGGTATCGTTAAAGTATGTTTGGGATAGGGTTCGAGAAGTTGCTTACACTTGCAATTTTGGCAGCGGTTCTTATCGGGCCAGACAAATTACCAAAATTTGCGGTGGATGCAGCCAAATTGCTGCAACGGCTCCGCGGTTTCAGCAAAGAAGCGATGACGGAGTTCAAAAGCCAACTTGGCCCTGAATATGCCAACTTGGATATTGCTGATCTACACCCGAAAACCTTTATCGCAAATCATCTCGAGGATATCGTGACCGAGACTCAAAACATTGCTAAAGGCGCTTCAGCAGATATAGCAAAAATCAAAGAGCAGACAAAAATCGATCCTGATTTACTTTGAAATTTTGAAATTTTAAAATGCGAAGAAGACCAACCATCCAAAAAAGGGGCAGCTAGTCTTCTTCATATGCCGTTAGGAACTAGTCTTTCTTTGATTTCTTTTCTTGCTTAACTAAACGCTTCTCTTTGAGATTGAGTTTTGGCTCTTTCTTAGTATTTGAATTGCTTTTCTGTTCTTTATTTGCCATATCTGCTCCTCCGTAATATTGACCGTAGATTACCTGAAAGTGTAATAAGAAATACCCCATAAGAGTTACCTCCTATGGGGTATTTCTTACCTAAGATTTACTGTTAGTGGAATGAGATTGTCAGTGCACTTAAGAATCCGGCGATGGCAACCCAGGTCAACCAGGAGCCAGCTGTGCGTTGGCGCCACTCTTCAAGAACAGGAGTGAGCATAGTTCTGCGTCCACGAATTACCAGGCCAAGAGCTACGAAGATTGAAATTAAGTAATCAAACATTCGAGTCCCAGCCATTATTACCCAGTTTGATGCGTATGCGCCATTATAAAACGGACGACTATTTGCATCCTGAGCAATAAACGGCATGTGGGCCATTTGGTGCCATTCTAAATATGCACCAACTACCAACACCAAAAGAACAAGCACCGAGGTGATTTGGCGGATGGATTTATTTTGGACTCCAATTGCGTGAATAATCCCAGCCAGGATCATTCCGGCACCCGCAGTCCACCCTGATGCTACCGAAAAGGTGTGGACTCCCTTGGGCAGCCAAGCGTTATTGTTGTTGAGGTTGCGCAGGTAAAACCAGGAGAACATCATGGCAGCCAGGAAAGATCCGTTGGCGACAATGAGGAAACGAACTCCTAGACGCTCTCTGCGACCCTGAACTTCTGGGGCATAGGTATGTAGTGTCGTACTTTGATTTACGGTCATTTCGAAACTCGCTTTCCGAATCCGTAAGGATCGCTAGTGACCACTTGTTCTTGGGCAAAGTTCTCAATTGGTGCTGGATATGGAACTGTCCATTCGAGAGTTTTAGCCCCCCATGGGTTCATAGGGGCAATATCGCCCTTGCGTGCTGAGTGAATGATCGCCCAGAGGAAAACCAACATTCCGATTCCAACTGCGTAGGCACCAAGTGAACTTACGAAGTTTCCGCCGGCAAATTGCTCTGCATAACTTGCGACGCGCCGAGGTTGACCTTCGGCTCCAACCATGAACATCCCCAGGAAGAGCACATTCAAACCAATTTGAACAAGCCAGAATGAAATATATGAAGCACGCTCGTTCAGCATGCGACCAGTCAATTTAGGGAACCAGTAAGCAATAGCCGCTACAGCTCCACTCAGCGCTGCACCCATTATTGTGTAATGAAAATGCGCCGTTACGAACATGGACCCATGGAGAGTTCCATCTAGCGGAACGTCGGAGACATACACCCCAGTGATTCCACCGATAAGAAGGTTCCACATCATTGCGTACACGCAGAGCATTGGGAACTTAAGCCATGGCCGACTTCGCCAAAGAGTTCCGACAAAGACCAAGAAGAGCAATCCAGTTGGGAAGGATATGAATTCGGTCGTAACCATGAATGGTCCATTAAGTGCTGGCATCCATCCCGACATGTACATATGGTGAGCCCAAACCAACGCAGACATTCCTGCAATTCCTGCCATGCCGGCCACTGCCATTGGAAAGGAGAAGAGCGGTTTGCGAGTAAATACTGGGAGCATCTCAAGTAACGCCGCAACACCAGGTAGAAGGATTACGTATACCTCAGGATGGCCCATGATCCAGAATAAGTTAGCGTAGAGCCATCCACTTCCACCGACATTGGCATCGTAGAAACCAGTAGAAATCGTTCTATCCATCCCCGTTTGAACCATCGCAGCCATAAAGGTAGGAAAGGCAGGTACAGCAAGAGCCACTGAGATAGTGCAACCGATGACAAAGATAGGAACACGGTTGAAACGCATTCCCTTAGCTCGCATTGTCATCACAGTGGTCGTGATATTCGTACCAGCAACCGCAGTCGAAATTGCAAATATAATGATGGTAACCAGGAACGAATTCATACCAGGTCCAGCTTGGGTACTCAGTGGAGCGTAAGCACTCCAGCCAGTTGGAATTCCGCCGAGGAACCAGGCGCTGCACAGTACCGGAATTGCGGTAAAGAGCAGCCAGAAACTCACTGCGTTTAATCGTGGGAAGGCCTCACCGCGAGCACCAATCATCATCGGCAAGATGAAATTACCCAGCGGCCCGGTAAGCACAATAATCATCGCAATAATCATTGTAATTCCGTGAAGCCCAACCAGTGAGTTGTATATCTTAGGTAGAACAAGATGTGAACCAGGGGTCAAGAGATTGGTTCGGATCATCATTGCCATTGTGCCACCAGCACCAAGAAGCACCATGACGGCCACCAGGTACTGGATACCCACGACTTTATGATCGGTACAGAATTTGAAATAACGCTTCATGCCTTGACCTTCGCCAGACATGTACAGGTGCTCTTCCGGAGTCAAATCTTTTCCGATGAGCCAACGGAATGGTCCGATAAAAGCGCCGATTCCCACCATAAAGCCTATGCTCCACATGAACATACTAATCACTAAGACTTTATTTAGATTGTGTTCATTGGTCATGTCACGACCAGCCCGCAGTGAGTAATAAGTAGCGTAGCAAAATATCAAACCGACAATAATGCCGGTGAACATATTGAGTTTAGTGATTAGGCTACGTTGCGGAGTGGGTGACGGTTGACTTATTCCTGGCTCGCGAGTCAGTGTGGTCATTGTTGGACTCCTCCTGTTGCCTTAATCGAATTGACCCAACTAGTGAAGTCACTTGGGGCTACTACAGCTCCACTTGTTTCCATGTAAGCGTGGTTGAGGCCGCACAACTCGGCACACCGAACATCAATGGGGCCAAGGATGGTTGGGCGTACTGTCTCCGTCGTTGAGACCAAGCGGTTCGCATCCACTTTGACACCAAGTTGGACTGGCCAGAAGGAGTGATTAACATCCGCTGAAACCACGTTAAATACCACTGGTTGCCCTGAAGGAAGGTCCAATGTGTGAGTGTGGATGTTTTGAGCTGGGTAGTAGAAAGACCACGCCCACTGTGCACCTGTGACATCTACAGTGAGAGCGTTTGGTGCATCAGCAACAGCAGAATTTGTATCTGAGCCATAAGCCAAAAGCCCCACGACGATTGCGACTACCACGAAAGCACCACTCCCAAAGCACCATGCCAATATGACGGGAAGACGAGATTTCTCAGAAAGCTCTTGTTCGGGTGGGGGCGTATCACCGCGGTGCATATTTAAAAATGCTCGCATTGCGATGGATAAAACCAGCCCAGCAATTGGAGCAGAGAGAAGTGTGAAAAGAGTCATAATCACTCTAGCTGAATGCATCTCTTTGCTGTGAACCACAGGCATCCAATTTGGATAGGCATACAAGCCAAGAAACACGAAGAGCGCAGTGAAAGCGATACCTAAAACAATCGTTTGCGATACATCTTTGCGTGCGACAAAGGATCGCACTCGTTGCCCTGGAGTGGGCTTTAACTCTCCCAATGAATCAGAATCCATATTAAATTACCGAGACCTTCCCGCTCATATATCCAGTGGCACTGCCCATTACTGCTCCAAATCCTTGATAGGTGGTGTCCCCGCATGGGTATTCGCAGTTCCAGACATATTCACCCTTGCCCCCTGTAATGAAGGAGAAGACAACTTTATGTCCCACAGGTAGTTTGGTGGGATCCGCGTTATAGGCCTTCATTTCGGCATCAGTATTTTTTGGTAACGGAACATTCACAAAGAGTGAATCTTGGGTACTAGTAGGCAGCCCATGAAGCGTCCAAGTATGTTCAACCGCCGTGGAATCGATATTGGACTTTGCTACTCCATCATACGTAGCCGTGCCGCCGACAGCACCGACAACACTTGCAAAATAGGGAGTGTTCAAAGATGCACCACTGTCATACACCGTCAAAGTCACTGTGACATAAGTGTGTGCTGGCAGAACGAAATGTGTGAACGGGCCGTATGAAGGCCATGTGGGATGTCCCCCATCGCACGTGGCGCAGTTTCCATGTGCCTTGGAATTAATTGGATCGGGATAGACGCCATCGGTTATGAAGGCGTGTGGGTAGGTTTTTCCATCAGGAGCAACGATCGTTCCGCTTACCGTTGCATACTCTTTTGGCTGAGGATCAAGTGAAGAATGGTGAAGTACAACACCAACTCCAAAAACTGCAAGGACACCTAGCGTGATTGTCGCCAGTCCAGCAAGGATTGATTGACTTCTAGACTGATTTTTCGTTTCCATATAGCCCCTATCAGCTTCATCGGCGAATTGCTGAAGCCTATATGGGTTAGGTCACAGTTGCTAGACAGCGACCCTAGATTTTTAGATTTTTTGAGGTATCGTGACATTTTAGAGTTAGGGTGACTCATAGGAGTAAAGAAATTGGGTGAGTTTTGAAACTAAGCATGGGTTGGGACCTCTTCTTTGCGGCTTTCCTTGGTGGTCTGGCGTGCTGGTATATTTTTGAGCGCGAGGCTAGATCGACAGTCTCTCGCTTTCGCCAGATTCTCTTTTATAGCGCGCTGGTGTACACCTCTATTTTGACCGTTGGCCCGGTGCCTAGACTGGCAGTAAAATACTTTTGGATGCACATGGTTCAGCACATTAGCTTGATGATGCTGATTGCCCCACTCTTTGTCATGGGCTCACCAGTAAAAGTTGCGGTCAATTCAAAGTTTCCAAGCGTCCAGTCAATCGCCAAAAGAAGCCTGCAGAATTCATTTATAGGTTTTCTCCTTAAAGCTCCCGTGGGCTTTGGGCTCTTCCTAGCGGTGCTAATCGGCACTCACTTCTCGCCGCTCGCTGATGCTGGCATGACCAATACTAATTTTCACTCTTTTGAAATAGTTCTATTCTTGATTGGAGGATTTATCTTTTATTACCCAGTGATGGAAGGTAATCCCCAACCCGCTCCAGTCGCGCACCAGGTGCGAGTTATTTCGCTTTTTGCCATGATGGTTCCTGAAACTATGGTGGGATTCTTTCTGTACTCAGGAAACAAGATGCTGCACGCACTGCCAAGTACCACTTCAAGGGTTGTGGGACTTGCAGACCAGCATCAAGGCGGTTCGATAATGTGGGCGATGGGAATGTTGATTGATAGCGTGTGGGTGGTATTTGCAACCAAAGATTGGTTTTCTGCCGAACAACAGGCAGCGAAAGAGGAAGATGAAGCCGCAACAGCAGCCGCCTGAACTGGACCCTCAGCGTAAATGGGTTCTTTGGGGGCTTCCACTGTGCGTCTTTATGGGGCTCTGGGAGTTTGACCGGGCGCTTGGTGGTAATCATCTCAGTTGGGTTTATGTCATTGAGTGGCCATTTTTTGGAGTTTTTATTTACTATATGTATTGGAAACTCTCTCAGCCGCAAGAACCGTTCGACGACTCAGAAGACCCACCCCGTCAGATTTTGTAGGAGAAGCGAGGGTAAACTTCGTCTCTCATGTTTCCCCTACTTTCGCTCTCAACCGAAGTCATTTTTTGGATCGCCACTGCGGCGACAATGCTGGCAACTGTTTATTTTTGGCATAAATTTGCGGAAAAAAATTGGAAGACAATTACCGTTCGCTTCTCTCTGATCATAACCATTCAGTGTTTTGCTCTTGCTTCCATGGGGGTAACGATCAATCGTTCCGGGGAGTTCTACGGGACTTGGTCTGACCTTTTTGGGGCTCAAGGGCAGTATCAAAAAATTGCAATAAGTCCCGCATCCTTGACACAAATAAGCATAAAAGATCTGCGATCAGCAACTCGAACTAAGGGTGGCAGTCTCATTTTTCGCAAAGTAATTGAAGGTGCCACATCACGAATTTCAAATGTTGTTTATGTTGTCGCCTCTCCAAAGCTGGCTACTCAACTTGAAAGCCCCAGCCATGCTATTGGCAGCACGTACCAGGTAGTTGAATTATTTCCCGGGACCCCAGGCGTGCCTCAAACATGGATCGGAACGCTTGACGGAATAACAACGATGGAGAACTTGGAGATCGCGGGGCAAATTCCTCCAACGATTGCGGTGATCCCAGCTATAAATGTTCAACCAGGGGAAGACACCGAATGTATGAATTTCGTTGGTGGTGCGCAAGTTGAAACGTGGATTACAAGCGATATGAAAATTTTCTTAAAAACTTTTCTGGGGGTGGATAATCGCTTGTGGTCATCTTTTGGATATTCCACCGGCGGATGGTGTGCTGCTGAAGTAGCGGTATTACATCAGGAGCAGTACTCGCAGGGAGTTTCGCTGGCTGGCTACTTTCACCCCTTGCTTTCATTTGCCCTCTCAACCCGTGAAAAAAATTATCTTTCAACTCAATACGATTTAGGGCATTTTCTAAAATATCATCAACGCAATACCAAGTTAATGATTATTGCCTCGATAAAAGATCGCTTTGCCAATAGTTCAGCACAGCAATTCATGCAAATAGCAAATCCCTTGATCCCAATTAAATATGTTCCGATTCCTAAGGGTGGCCACAATATTGACGTATGGAAACCGTATGTGGCTACGGGGTTTCTATGGATTAGTAGGATGAGTCAGACACAGACCCAAGTACCTAGTGGGAGCGGAATCCCGAAATAAATTTTTCTGCGCGTAGAGCAGCCCAGCCCACTTTAGGCAGATCTGTGGCTTTTGGATAGAGCACGTAACGTGTCTCCCATTCGGGTTGGAACTTGGCATTGAAGCGATAAAGCGACTCAACTTGAAAGAAATTGGATGAGAAGCGAATTAAATTCCGTGTTCCGCGCGTTATGGGTCCCGCACTAATCTTGTCGGCGCGTTCAAATAGCGATCTGAATGCAGCAAAATTGAGTGAGACATGGGCGTAATTATTGGCACGGGCGTATTCCACCGTTTCAACAATCATGAGTTCATTGACTCCCGCATCCGTTCCGCGCTCGCGCTGCATTCGGTCTAACGAGAGTCCATTCGTGGTCCAAGGTACGTAGTAAAGGAGTCCCTTAATCTCCCCTTCCAACCAGGCAATGGTAATAAAAGTATCTGGATCTTCATCCTCACCAAATCTATCCATCGACATAGAAAATCCGCGTTCGGCAACCCCGTATCGCCATTCATGCGCGAGTTTGCGTAAGGAGTGTCGATTTTTCTCCTCTAAGTCTGACCATTTGTGGGTTGTACATGAGTACCCCTTTCTCCTGATTCGATTTACCATTTGGCGTACATTTGCCATAGGTCGACCTTCGAGGGTGAAATCTTTGACAGAGATAATTGCTTCATCGCCGATATCGATAGCAATCATGCCTGCGTTTTCAATCCAAACCTCACCGCCACGATCGCTGCAACCCATTACTGCAGGTGTCCAGGCATACTCTTGGGCGATTTTCATAAATTCCGCAATGGCCTCAGGCCAGAGGCTGTACTCGCCAAACGGATCTCCGCTTGCAAGCATAACTCCGCCTTGAACTCGGTAAGCGATTCCAGCTTTGCGATTTGGAGCCCAGATAACACTCTTATCACGCCTCGTTGCAAAGTAACCTAGCGAATCTTGATCCAAATCATGCTTAATTAATTTGCGTACCGTTTGCATATCATCGGCAGACATTTTGGATATTGGTTTAACTCGACGGATATAGAGCCAAAGTGGTACCAAAAGTGTAAATACCCCAAATGTTCCTAAAGTGAAGGCAACTAGATCGGTAGCCCGTTCGGAGCTAAATTTGATGGGACCAGTAATCCCAACGAAACCTTCGATAATGAAAAGGAACACAGTTCGCTGAGAAGGCAGCCCGATTATGTCGCTACCAGTTCTCAGTTTTAACAGCATAAAACTGGCAAGGAAGAAAACAACTACTGCAATTCCAAATCCGATAAAAGGTTGTAACTTAGTTGTCGGATCAGATTTTGCATAAAAGGATTTATTAAATATTGCTAGTAAGACAATACTTACCGCGGATAGAACAATTTGCGGCAAGTGGTGATTAATTCTAAAAATCTCGGTAGCCAGATTGATTACAAGAATTATGAGCGCGAGTAGCCAAGCGCGACGTTTACGTCGTGATAATCCACGCGCCAAAATCATCAGGATCAATCCTGTGAATACAGCAGTGGCTAACGCGGTACCACTGAGAAACACCGGCAAAACACTATTGAGTTTGTGAACGGGAATGCGAACTTTTCGCGAGACGTTTGCAAGTATGTCAAAGAGTCCGACTAAAAAAGTTACTCTGCCAATCCACACCGGAATCCAAGTCCGAGATTTCATTCGGTTCATACTCCTCTAAAGCTGCGTGAACGGAGGTCACGTTGAGTCGGTTTCCAGGTTTAGTTATCTATTTGTTATTTTAGTCTCTAAATGTGAGAAGAGGTGAATAGTTCTGAACACATGATGAAAAATCCCCTCAATTCGGACTTTCAACTTGAGCGCGACAGTTGGCTTTTGCAGTGCGCACCGCGCCTTGGAGTTGCTAATGTAAGGCAAGCGCCGAACGATGCAATCTTGCGATGAGGGAAGATTTGCATGCGGTAAGTGTCCTAGAGTAATTAGGGGGTAACACCTTGAGTGATGAAGAAGATAATGGCTTAGATGACATTGTCACTGAAGAGATGTTGTGGGAGCGAATCCCAGAGACAACTGGGCTGGAGCGTGCAAATACATATTACGAATTAAGCGCTCGCATCTATGCTCGCGGTCAATATGACGAAGCTCTCGCTTTAGCTGAGACCGCTCGAGATATCTACGCAGAACTTGGATCAGTTGCTCCAGCAGATGGATTGGCTCAGGCTTATTCGGCGATGGGATACAACCTCAACCAACTCAAACGAAATTCTGAGGCGGCAACGGCCATGAGTAAGGCGGTAGATCTACTTCGAGAGTCTAAATCTCCTTTAGCTATTGATCTCGCCTGCACACTAGGTGAATGGTGCTTTAGCGCTAAGGATTATCATCAGACTATCAATTGTATGCGCGAATGTGTGCGGGAGCATTTAGTTGATGGAAATGAATCAGGTGCGGCTAATGACCTCCACCTTATCGGTTGTGCTCATCGCGAACTTGGTCAACATGAGAAGTCCTTAGAGGCATTCCGTGAGGCGCGCTCTCTCTTCAAGAGCATCAAAGAAGTTATCAATGTTGCGCGTTGTGATCAGAAGATTGCTCACGCTCTCATTGAACTTGGATTGGGAGATGACGCTTTAATCTCCGCCCAAAGATCTCTCGATGTTTTCGTTACTGCACACGATGCACGTCGTGAAACTTATTCACTTCTAGAGGTTGGCAAGGCACAGATCATTACTGGACAAGAATCGGAGGGACTAGAAACTCTTGAGCGTGTTTTAGATATTGCGACTGAGGGCGACTGGAAAGACTTCGATTTTATTGTTGAAATCGAGCGATATATTGCAAATGTATTGCGGCAATTAGGTCGATTAGATGAGGCCGATGAAATTGAACGCCGTTTGACATCAGTCACGGAGATAACTGAGGAGTAATCTCAACCATTAACGGGGTGGATTGAGGTGCTGCATGGCCCAGGCATACATTGCTATTGCTCCAGCTGCCGAAGCATTCATTGACCGAGTAGAACCATATTGTTGAATCGCAAGAACAACTGAACAAATAGCAACGGCTTCATCTGACATACCTGCGCCTTCTTGTCCAAAGAAGAGCACACATTGCTTTGGCAGTTGATAGTTTTCTAATGGCTTAGAAACTGGAAGATTGTCGATACCTATGATTGAAATCTGATTCTCACTACACCATTGTGCAAAATCCGCGATAGTTGGATGGTGTAGAACGTGTAAATACTTATCAGTGACCATTGCTCCGCGACGATTCCAATCTCGCTTGCCAACTATATGAACGTAGGAGACGTTAAATGCATTCGCTGTTCGAACGACTGAACCGATATTGAGATCATGTTGCCAATTCTCTATCGCGATCTGAAGGGGGTGACGCTTAGTATCTAGATCAGCGACGATCGCCTCTACTTTCCAATATCGATAATGATCTAACACATTGCGTCGATCACCATTCTCCAATAATTCCGAGTCGAATTCCGAACCGGTCGGCCAAGGTTTCTCATGCGGTCCTACGCCTACAACCGGGAAGAATTCCCCCGGACCAATTTCTGCCGCCACCCCTTCACCTTATTCCATAAATTCCCGCAAGCAGAGGCATAATCTCCCTGTGCTGATTTTGCGTCGTTTCTTCTCTTCAACTCTCACCTGCGCGCTTGTGGCGTCTCTGCTCTTATTTAGTGTGGTCCCGGCCCAGGCCATGGCAATTCCAACTAATTTTATTAAGTTAGCATCTTCAATTACCTTGGAGCATCCAGGCATTATTGTTATCAATCCAAAGACAAATGAAACGTTATTTTCTTTGGACCCAGATATTGAGCGAGCACCCGCGTCCGTATTGAAATTACTCTCTATGTCCACTGTCCTAAACACAATAAGTCCTGACCTAGTCTTTAAGACGAGCCTAAGCGAGACTGCAACACCAGGAACTTTCTTACTTACAGGTAGCGGAGACCCGTGGATCACCGAAAGTGCCTTTGAAGCACAAACCTATTCCCGAGCGTTTGCGCCATCTTTGATCAACGCAGTACTCAAACTTCAACCAGACTTAAAAAGTATCAATCTGGAATATAACAATATGTACCTACTTGATATCCAGGCACTGAAGCGATATTTTGCAGGGCGATTAGTTATTAATATCGTCAGGGTTGGTTCAAATGTCCATGCAACGAATGAAATTGCGAGCATTCAATCCCCACCTCTCTCAAAAATTATCGAATTCACTCTGCTTTATAGCGATAATGCGCTGGCCGACCGCTTGGCTCGTTTGGCGGCTCACACGATGGGATTTTCTACAGATTCGGTGGGCCTACAAGCTGCCTTTGCTAAAACGTTGAGCGATCTAGGTATATCTCCGGCTGGATTACATATTTATGATGGGAACGGACTTTCACATAAAACGCGAGTTACTGCACGCCAGATTGCAGAGTTACTCTTGACCATTAATTCGAACCCCAAATTCAAAGTGATTGAGGAGGGATTACCTACTTCGGGGAGGACAGGCACCCTCAAATATCGTTTCGTTAATGATGCCCCTAGCGCTATTGGTTTGGTTCATGCTAAGACAGGATGGATCAATACAACAGTGAGTTTGGCAGGTTTTGTGACCGTGGGTCCTACTCGGTACGTGTTTGCCATTATTGCCAATCACATCCATAACTTGGAGAGCGCACGTCAGGCGGCTCGGGTCACCATTGATCAGATGTTGGCAACTATCGCCAAAGCGAAGAGTTGAGCGAAGGTAGCATTTACAAGGATAGAATCTAGATATGAGCCATGTAGGCGCCTATGTGGCACTAATGAAGTTGCGAGTCGTAGAGCTACTGCTAGTTACAACACTCCCGGCTCTGTTTATGGCAACCTATGCCCAAAATCATCTACATAAGTTTCCGCCACTTGGAGTAACGATTGCCACGCTTGTCGGCGGCACCTTGGCTGCTGGTGCCTCGAATGCATTCAACATGGTGATTGAAGTTGAATCAGATCGACTGATGAAGCGTACGAGTAAGAGACCACTGGTGAGTGGTGAGGTAACCGTTCAACAGGCCGTTGCATTTAGTTTGGCGATCACAATTATCTCGCTGCTTATTTTCCTGATTTTTACCACTGTGTTAGCCACCCTCTTAACCCTGCTCGCTATTCTTTTTTATGTGGTCGGATACACCATCTGGCTTAAACGCAGAACTTCCCAAAATATCGTCTGGGGCGGTATCGCCGGATGTATGCCTGTTCTCATTGGATGGGCAGCGATCACCAACTCACTTTCTTTGACCGCTTGGCTCTTCTTTCTCCTTATCTTCTTCTGGACTCCACCCCACTTTTGGGCGCTAGCGATTAAATATAAGGATGATTACGCAGCGGCTGGAATCCCTATGCTCCCTGTCGTAGTTCCTATTAAATCTGTGCAGAAGCAGATGTGGTTCCACTCTATCTGCATGACAGTGGTCTCAATTTTGGTACTAGTCAGCGCTCACTTGCCCTGGTGGAGTTACCTAATCACGGCGGTTATCACCGTTGGATTTGGGACAGAATTAGTCAAGATTTCGGGTGCAGACTCAGAGAAAGCTGCTTTGCGGTTATTCCATTGGTCGATCACCTATTTGAGCGTGTATTCACTCCTCTTAGTTCTTGCCACCATTTTCGCTAAGCACTCGGTCTAGTCTCTCCACAACTCTTTTTCATTCAAGATTTTCTCAGTCAACACCCGTATGGTTATCAAATGACCAGTGCGATCTCCGTTACCGATCTCACCAAAGTGTATGGAGAACGCAGTGCTCTCTCTCACGCTACCTTCGAGGTGCCTTTGGGAACTGTCTGCGGTTTCGTTGGACCTAATGGATCTGGGAAGACCACCACAATTCGAATGCTGCTAGGACTCATAACACCAACAGGCGGCACTGGTAGCGTCCTAGGCGAGAGCATTACTCATCCTGAACGTTACCTTCCAAAGGTTGGAGCGATGATTGAGGGGCCTGCCTTCTATCCGGCTCTGAGCGGAGCTGAAAATCTCAAAGTACTAGCCTCACTTGGAGGTTTTCCCAAGGAACGTGTGGGCACTCTTCTGGAGAAAGTTGGCTTGGCCGAACGCGGCGGATCCAAGTACAAGACTTACTCACTTGGTATGAAACAGCGTTTGGGAATAGCAGCGGCGCTGCTACCTAATCCCAAATTACTTGTTTTAGATGAACCAACAAATGGTTTAGACCCTTCCGGTATTCAAGAGATTAGAAATTTAATAAAAGATCTCGCTGAAGAAGGTACTAGTGTTTTTGTATCTTCACACCTGCTCTCCGAACTTGAAATGATCGCCGAGTCACTGGTCATGTTGCGCGAAGGCAAAGTCCTATTCGCCGGTCGCACCAAGGATTTGCTGCAAGCACAGATAGCAACCCTCATTGCACGACCTGAATTCTCGGTAGATCTCAACAAACTCGTCGAGATTGCTACGCGTCATGGCCATTCCGCCACTGTTGAGGATGGCGCCGTGCATATTGTTGGTGAAGCAGATTGGAGCGCCACTTTTAATCGATTGGCGTTTAATGCCGGAATCACTCTCTCGACACTTAATTCGATACAACCAACACTCGAAGAGACCTTCTTTGAAATGACGGGGGAGTAGCTGTGCTTAATGTTACAAAAGCCGAATTACGTAAACTTCGTAGGCCAACTCTTTTGATCTCAACAATCTTGGTTGTTGCTGTTTTAACAGCGTTATTTACTTCAATTGTTTTTCTGCGCGCCAATTCAGGGCAGGGCAATGGCCAACGAGGAGAGATAATTTCTCCAGCAACGCTGAGTCAAGCGGCTGGGTTAGTGTATGGATTTAAGATCGTCTCTTTCTTTCTCGGTATCACGGCACTGTGTCTCTTCGCTTCGCAAACTGCTCAGGAATACACACTTGGCACCTTGCGAAATTTATTAGTGCGACAACCCTCGCGTATGAAAATTCTTTTCGGTAAGTATCTTTCGATGGCTATTTTTGCCATTGCATTAGTCTTTTTAGATGCAGTGGTGGCAATTACAGTTTCATATTTCTTAGCCCCTCATGCCAAGATCACCACGACCGCATGGTTTACAACATCCGCCGTAACATTACTTGCAAGAACATTTATTAATGTGCTGACGACAACTATTGCCTTTGGAACATTTGGAATGATTTTGGGTCTTCTCTTTCGCTCTCCAATCGCCGCCATTTCTACTGGTGTAATTTGGTCGCTCATCATTGAAAATATATTAGGAGCGGTTGTATCAAGCACTCAAAAATGGCTTCCGGGTCAGAACTTTGACAACATTGCACAAGGCGGAGCCCCCAATGTCAGCTATCGATGGTCACTAGCGTTATCTGCCACTTATTTGATCGCTGGATTTTCAATTGTTGCTCTTCTTTTTAAGAGACGAGATGTTGCGAACTAGAGCGAAGCTAAAAACACAGCCAATTCTCACCGAGTCGTGAATGATCTCTCTCCAGAATATCAATTACCCTTAGACCTTACTTCCTCACGAACGGTTGACCAGATGATAAGTAGGCGGCACCTTAGATTTGTTGCGCTCGCAGTTAGCATATTTATTGCTATACCCACCACTGGTATGGCGGCAACGGCTAAACCGAAACCCAAGACAACCGCACCATCCAAAGCCCAGATTGCCGCAGCTCAAGCTGCCGAGAATGCAAAAGCGGCCGCTGCCGCGGATGCAACAAATAAATTGGCTTCGGCTCAAAATCGCCTCCAACAATTGACTGCAGTCACTGCACAACGTCAATCCCAATTACTCTCCGCTCAGGTCGCGCTCGGAGCTGCAACGAGGCAAGCAAATATTGCGACTGCTCACGCGGTGCTTACTCAAGTCGCAGTCTCTGAAGCCAATAAGACGATTGGTCGCATGGCAGCAAATTCATACATCAGTGGGGGTGGATTCACCACACTCAATAGCATTCTTGAATCAAACGGACCGCAAGATTTAATTGATCGCCTCAGTGTTCTTAATCAAGTTGGGGCGACGGATGCTGTTGCACTTGCTCGATATAAAAGTGCATTTGTGATTGCTCGGGCAGCTCAAGCCGCAGCCACTACCGCAAAAATAGTTCAGGCAAATGCCACCTCTAAGGTAGCCGCAGCAAGGATGGCGGCTGCGGCTGCGCAGTCAGCCCAAGCTGGTGAGGTTGCAAAATTGCGGGCAGTTCAAGCCCAACTCATCGCAGAACTTACAAAGGCTCGCAATATTCGAATTACCCTGCAACAACAGCGAGCACTTTGGATGTTGGAGCAATCGAGTGCGAATACTGCTGCTCATACAAAAGGGCAATCAAAGATCTGGCCTGATCGCGGATTTAAAGGTCGAAGTACCATTCGTAGCAACGATGCGATGAGAGCAAAGGCGGTGGCTTATGCCAGAGCGCAAGTTCTCGCACGCAAACCGTATGTGTGGGGAGCCCAAGGACCCAACTCCTTCGACTGCTCCGGGTTAGTGTATGCAGCGTATAAGGCGGCCGGACTAGGGTGGCCAAACTGGTCTCGTTTAAATGCCGCCTTATTTTTCGTTGACACAAAAAGAGTTCCACTGAGCGATTTGATACCCGGTGACCTTCTCTTCTACTCCTACGACGGATCGGTGCAAAATATTCACCACATAACTATTTATGCTGGAAATGGAATGATGTGGGAGGCCAATTCCACCAGAACGGGGCTGCTCTTCTCCAACATGTTTAGTGTTCCTGGAATGATGCCTTCCGGTGGTCGGGTATAGCAATTAGCCCAATAGGCTAAACCCTGTGAGCGCAACCCTAACCGCCAGGCAAGCGGTGCGTCCATGGGTGGAATCTGCAGAGGCTCGGATTTTGCTTGGTGTATCTGGTGGTGCCGATTCCATGGCAATGGCAATGGCATCTCTACAAGAAAGTAAAAAGGCTGGGATCGACCTCGTCGCAATCATTGTTGATCATCAACTGCAAGATTCCTCCGCCGAAATTGCCGCCAGCGCTCGATCTGAATTGATTCGGTTGGGATTCCAGACGGTGGAGATAATGAACGTTACGGTCGAACTTCATGACGGTTTAGAAGCATCCGCGAGGAGGGCGCGCTACCAAGCATTTGATGCAGCTATCGCAAAATATCAAGCTGATTACCTCTTTTTGGCCCATACTAGAAATGATCAAGCCGAAACGGTCCTATTGGGTCTGGCACGTGGTTCGGGGACGAGATCTCTCTCTGGAATGGCTCCTGTAAGCGGCCGATTGGTCCGGCCATTTCTAGATATAGATCGCCACACTACTGAAGCTGTCTGCCAAGAAAATGAGATCAAAGTCTGGCAAGACCCACATAACTCTGATCTGGTCTACACCAGAGTTCGTGTTCGCCACCAAGTTTTGCCGGTGCTGGAGGAGCAACTAGGACCCGGTATTCACAGCGCATTGGCCCGGAGTGCCAAGATTCTCAGACAAGATGCTGATGCCCTAGACCACCTGGCAACTGAATTTATCCTCTCCAGAGATCCCCACAGTCTGGAAATTCAGGATCTTATAGCCCTTCCCCAAGCCATCAGGGCGCGCGTTTTACGCCTAGCAATATATGCGGTTGGGGCGTCCGCGGGCTCCCTTTCTGCCGAACATCTAGCCCCTATTGAGGCGTTGATCACGGACTGGCACGGTCAGGGGGCGATTTCCCTTCCCAATGGTGTGAAGGTCGCGAGAATTTCGGGCAGACTTTCGCTCTCACAACAGACCTCATAAAGGAGCATCGTGGATTTAAGCACCGCAGGCGGAGATATTGATCGTGTCATCGTTTCAGCGCAGGAGATTCAGGGACGTTTGAAAGAGATTGCGACCCATATTGAGCGTGATTACGAGGGACGTGATTTGCTTGTGATTGGAATTCTTAAAGGTGCTGTTATGACGATGGCTGACTTTGTGCGATCACTCAATCGCCACGTTGAAATGGATTGGATGGCTGTAACCTCATACGGTTCTGGCACAAAATCCAGTGGGGTGGTTCGAATTTTAAAAGACCTGGATCGGGACATTACTGGGCGAGAGGTTTTGATAGTTGAAGATATTGTTGATTCAGGTCTGACTTTGGCCTGGTTAAAATCGAATCTGCAGTCAAGGGGAACCAAGAGCGTCGAAATTTTTACAATGCTTCGGAAGCCCGACGCAGCAAAAGTTGAAGTCGATGTTAAATACGTGGGATTTGATATCCCCAATGAATTTGTAGTCGGCTATGGTTTAGATTACAACGAGAAATATCGGAACCTTGATTTTATTGGGATATTAGCCAAAGGCGTTTACTCCTGATTATTACCTCTACTAAGAAATAAATAAGCGAGAGATTCTGTTAACCACGTTATGACGATAGAGAAGAGCAATGGCAAATAAAAAACTAAAGCTTCCACGCAAGAGAGTTCGCAAGCTGATGCGGGGTCCACTTTTTTGGATTGTGCTTGCGCTCATACTAGTTGTTTCACTTGGGAAGATATCAGGTAGTGGAAGCGCATACATCCCAGTCGATACTTCAACTGTGCTGGCTGAGATCACTCAGAATAAAGTTGAGTCTGCCCTGATCATCGACAAGGATCAGAAAATTCAAATAATTCTAAAGAGTGGCGAAACCGTTAATGGTGCTACCCATCTTGTCGCGAGTTATGTCGCGAATGAAGAGCCGCAGATCACTGAATTATTGACAAGTAATCCACCAACTAAAACGTGGAGCGTTAAAGTTCCAACAACCTCATTTCTTGCCTCTCTATTTTTTAGTTTCGCTCCATTCTTAGTTATTGGATTTATTCTGCTGCTATTTATGTCCAATGCTCAGGGTGGAAATCGGATATTTTCATTTGGTCGATCAAAAGCTAAACTTCAATCGAAAGAGGCTCCGAAAACCACCTTCGCCGATGTTGCTGGAGCTGATGAAGCGGTTGCAGAGTTGCGTGAGATTAAAGATTTTTTATCTGATCCGAAAAAATATCAAGATATCGGAGCCAAAATTCCGAAAGGCGTACTCCTTTACGGTCCCCCGGGCACTGGTAAGACTCTCCTGGCGCGAGCAGTCGCGGGTGAAGCGAATGTTCCTTTCTTCTCGATATCTGGTTCGGAGTTTGTTGAGATGTTTGTTGGCGTTGGAGCATCACGGGTACGTGATTTATTCAACCAAGCTAAAGAGGCAGCTCCCGCCATAATCTTTGTTGATGAAATTGATGCTGTGGGTCGCCAACGCGGTGCTGGTTTAGGTGGAGGCAATGATGAGAGAGAGCAGACTCTCAACCAATTACTCGTTGAGATGGATGGTTTTGAAGCAAATACGCAGGTAATTTTAATCGCAGCGACAAACCGTCCAGATGTTCTTGATCCAGCGATTTTGCGCCCCGGAAGATTTGATCGTCAGATTCCTGTAGATCGTCCCGATCTGCTTGGTCGCAAAGCAATCCTAGAAGTACACGCACAAGGCAAACCGATTGCAAAGAGTGTGGATCTAGGAGAGATAGCAAAGCGCACTCCTGGATTTACTGGTGCAGATTTAGCTAACGTTCTCAATGAAGCCGCTCTTTTAACTGCAAGAGAAAACGCTAAAGTAATTACAACCATGGCGCTTGACGAATCTATTGATCGAGTGATGGCAGGACCGCAACGAAGAAGTCGCCTTATGACTGAGGAAGAGCGGCGCATTACTGCTTATCATGAGGGTGGCCACGCTTTAGTTGCTCATGCCCTTCCTAACACTGATCCTGTTCACAAAATTACTATCATGCCTCGCGGAAGAGCTCTGGGTTACACCATGGTGCTTCCGGATGAAGATCGATATGCAACGACTCGTAATCAGATGCTCGATCAACTTTCATACTCACTTGGTGGCCGCGCTGCTGAAGAATTGATATTCCACGATCCAACAACGGGTGCATCCAATGACATCGAGAAGGCTTCGAATTTGGCTCGCGCCATGGTTACTCAATATGGAATGACTGAGCGAATAGGTGCTATCAAATATGGTTCAGGAGATAGTGACCCATTCTTGGGCCGGGATTATGGACATCAACGTGACTACTCCGAAGAGATCGCAGGTGCAATCGATGAAGAGGTCCACAACCTCATCGAAAGCGCTCATCAAGAAGCCTTCAACATATTGGTTCAAAATCGTGAAATTTTAGATGCGTTAGTCGTTGAGCTTTTAGAGCGAGAGACTCTTTTAAAAGCGGATATCGAGCGCATATTTTTCCGAGTGACGATGGTACCCTCACGTCCAGCTTGGACCGGTTCACCTAATAGAACACCTTCACAGATCCCACCTGTGGGATTAATCGCCGCAAAGCCTCAGGTGGATCTTGAGGCAAAAACGGGCAAGCCGATTCGTAAGCCTCGCAAAAAAGTTGTCCCAGAAGTCCCAGAAGTCCCAGAAGTCCCAGAAGCGCCTGAAGAGGTTTGATGAGCTCAGATATCGCTCCTATCTCCATGGGTCCACATGATGGTCGGGCTCGTTCGGAATTTGATCAGGAGCGAGCTGAACGAGCAGTCACCGAACTGCTCTTGGCGATGGGTGAGGACCCAGAGCGTGAGGGCTTGCGTGATACTCCGGAGAGAGTCGCGCGAGCGCTACGTGAAAACTTTGAGGGGCTGTGGCAAAGCCCCGAGAATATTTTGACCACAACTTTCGACATTGGGCATAAGGAATTGGTAATAGTTAGAGATATTGAGGTCTTTTCACATTGTGAGCACCACCTCACTCCATTTCATGGAGTAGCTCATATTGGCTACATCCCTGGAGAATCGGGCCGCATAACGGGGATTTCTAAATTGGCACGTTTGGTTGATATGTATGCCAGGCGTCCGCAAGTTCAAGAACGACTTACAACTCAGATCGCCGATGCAATAGTGGAAATCTTGAAGCCTTCGGGGGTGATAGTCATTATTGACTGCGAACATTTGTGTATGTCTATGCGTGGAGTCAGGAAATCACAGGCTCGCACCACAACTTCGGCCGTTCGAGGCCACTTACGCAACGCAGCTACTCGAGCCGAAGCTATGGCGCTGATTACAACATCTGGCCACTAGTGATGCAGCCAGAGTCAACCCTTGTTATGGGTGTTTTAAATGTAACTCCCGACTCCTTTGCTGATGGTGGAAGACATTTTCGTTATGAGGATGCAGTTTCGCATGCTCACGAGATGATCGCGCAAGGGGCGGACATTATTGATATTGGTGGTGAATCAACACGTCCTGGATCTGTAAGAATCTCCTTTGAAGAAGAGCGCGATCGAGTAATTCCTGTTCTTAAAAAGTTAGGCGCGACGGGTGTAGTCCTCAGTATTGATACAACTCGAGCCAAAATCGCACAGTTAGGGATTGCCGCGGGGGCCACAATCATTAATGACATTAGTGGTGGTTTAGCAGATCCTGGCATGGCACAGGTTCTGGTGGAAAATCCCAGCGTGCAATATGTTCTTATGCATTGGCGCGGAGAGTCAAAAGATATGCAATCTCGAGCTGTCTACCAGGATGTTCTTACAGAGGTACGTCATGAGCTAGAAAAGCAATTGACTGCGCTGATATCTCAAGGAGTTTTGCCTGAGCAAATTATTCTGGATCCAGGTATCGGCTTTGCTAAAACTGCGGAGCATAACTGGGAGTTACTTCGTAATTTAGATAGATTGCAACTTTTAGGCTATCCATTGCTTATTGGGGTATCTCGTAAACGATTTTTGGGTGAATTGATTGGAGCTTCCAACCCTGATGATCGAGATTCCGCCAGTGTCGCAATGACTACCGAGCTTGCCAGACAAGGCGTTTGGGCGGTTAGAACCCATAGCGTTAAACCTCACGTTGATGCGATCAAGGTAATAAGGGAGTTATCGAAATGAACGATTTTATTGAAATTCACGGCATTGCGGGTTTTGGTTATCATGGAGTATTTGATCATGAACGACGCAACGGGCAAAGCTTTGAAGTCGATGTGAAATTAGAGTTAGTAAATAGCCAAGCTGGAATATCTGATCTCATTTTTGATGCGGTTGATTACTCCGAAGTCATTAAAGTTGTTCATGAGCTAATTGTTGGCGAACCAGTCAATCTCATTGAGCGTCTGGCAGAACTGATTGCGTTGAAGCTGCTAGATACTTTTTCCATCAAGTCTGTCGAGGTAGTTCTCCATAAAGCAAATGCGCCTGTCGGTATTCCTGTCGGCGATATCGCAGTTCGAATGGTTCGTGCGCGATGAAGATAGTCATTGCTTTAGGCTCCAATGTTGGAGATACAAACTCACACCTCCATCGCGCAATTGAACTCTTGGGAGAGAGCGTTGAAGTTATTGCTGTTTCTAGTTTTTATAAAACTGCACCTGTAGGTGGCCCACCACAGGATGATTACTTAAATGCTGTAATGATTGCTAAGTGCGAGATGGACCCATTGGATCTGATAGTGCTCTTCCAAGAGATTGAAGCGTTAGCTGGTCGTACTAGAGAAGTTCAATGGGGTCCACGCACTCTAGATTTGGACTTGATTTCCTGTGGCGAGGTGATCATTCACGAACCCCATTTAGAAATTCCCCACCCAAGAGCTCATGAGCGAGCCTTTGTTTTGGAACCATGGCTGGAGATTGACCCAGATGCGCAACTGGTTGGTCACGGATCAGTTCGAGAGTTGCTTAATCTACTAAAGCGGTAAACTTTTCTTCCGAGCCCGGTACCCCGAAAGGACTGGAGCAACATGCAAGAACCGACCGCCTTCGTGCCCACTATGGGCGCACTACATGCTGGCCATTTTGAACTTATTCGGCGTGCCCGAGAACTATCCCCTCGCGTAGTGGTCTCGATCTTTGTCAATCCGTTGCAGTTTGAAAACACTGATGACCTGCAAAGATATCCACGGGATGTGGTGGGAGATACCGAGAAGGCAATCAGGGCTGGAGCCAGTGAAGTATGGGCTCCTAATTATGAGGAGATTTATCCGGGTGAGATTCAAAAGATTTCTGCTGGGGAGGTAGGCGCCAGATTTGAAGGGCGTAATCGCGTTGGACATTTTGATGGAGTGTTAACAGTAGTTAATAGGCTCTTTGAGTTAGTGAAGCCACGTTACGCAATTTTTGGAGAGAAAGATTTCCAGCAATTATTTATTATCAAAAGGTGGGTCAAGGAGAATGCGATACCGGTGGAGATAGTCTCTCACCCGACGGTAAGAGATGGGCAGGGGTTAGCTCTTTCGTCACGGAATTTGCGCCTCTCTGAAAGTGATCGCATGAGTGCATTGATTATTAATAGATCTCTCCGATCTACAAATAGGCAAGAGATGCTTGGGAAATTAGCTAGTGAACCAAAATTTAAGTTGGATTACGCCGAAATAATTAATGAGGAAACTTTTGAAGTAGAACCCCAAGAAGATAAACGTAGACGCGCAATAGTAGCCGGTTGGATAAATGAAGTTCGATTGATCGACAATATGCCGATGGGAGTGATCCGATGAAATTATTCGCTGGTACCCCGGGATGGACGACTCAAGCCGATGTCATTGTTATTGGTTCTGGCGTTGCCGGGTTAACGACTGCGTTAAATGCTCGAGCGGCTAATCTTTCAGTTCTACTTGTGACCAAATCCTATATAGATGAAGGATCCACCAAGTGGGCGCAAGGGGGGATTGCGGCGGCGTTAGGTCCAGGTGACACCCCAGAAGAACATCGGGAAGATACATTAATAGCGGGTGCGGGACTTTGTGACCTTAATGCAGTAAATGTTCTGGTTACCGAAGGACCAAAAGCGGTTCGAAAACTGATTGCCCGTGGTGCAGTCTTTGATAGAGCAGAGAGTGGCGAAATCGCACTAACTCGCGAAGGCGGCCATCATCGTAATCGCATCCTGCATGCTGGTGGGGATGCCACCGGAGCTGAAGTTAGTCGGGCGCTTTTGACGGCCGTAAAAAATGACTCTGGAATAGAGGTGATTGAACATGCATTGGTTATCGATGCCCTTCAATCCAAAGATGGAGAAGTCTGTGGAGTAACGCTTCACGTGATTGGTGTTGGAACTAGTACGGGAGTTGGAAGAGCTCTAGCGCGCGCTGTGGTTATTGCAACCGGAGGGCTAGGGCAGGTTTATTCACACACAACTAACCCATCAGTTTCAACCGGTGATGGGGTCGCGCTCGCCCTGAGAGCAGGAGCCGCGGTGGCTGATGTGGAATTCATTCAATTTCATCCCACTGTCTTGTGGAGCGATTCTTCCAGTGTTGGGCAGCAACCACTGATCAGTGAGGCGGTGCGCGGTGAGGGCGCTATTTTGCTCAATCACAAGGGTGAGGCTTTTATGGCAAGCGTGCATCCCCAAGCAGATTTAGCGCCTCGGGACATAGTGGCGAAGGAAATTTTTAATCAAATGCGAGAGGCCCATGTACCTCACATGTGGCTAGATGCAACGAAGGTCAAAGACTTTTCAGAGCGATTTCCCACGATATATGCCTCATGTATGGCAAATGGTATTGATCCGCAGAAACAATTTATTCCGGTATCCCCGGCCTCTCACTATGCATCTGGCGGAGTGCTCGTTGATCTCAATGGTCAAAGCTCAGTAAAAGGTTTGTATGTCTGTGGTGAGAGCGCGTGTACGGGTGCGCACGGAGCCAATCGCCTCGCCTCCAACTCGCTGCTAGAGGGGTTAGTTTTTGGAGCGAGAATTTCAGAACACATCTCCGAAAATCTTGCACTCCAAGCCGAACCAACAGAGGAGGAAGGTGAGGTTAGAGTCCTAATGGATCCTGCTATTCGTATTCCTTTACAACTCGCCATGAGTGAGGGGGCGGGAGTTATGCGAACTGAGAAGAGTCTCACATCAACTCTTGCTACGTTGCAACAGTTGGCGAGTAGACAAACTGCTTCCCCTGGTGTGGATGCCTGGGAGGTTTCTAACCTTTACTTTCTTGCAACTGCGATCGTGCGTTCGGCACTTGAACGTCATGAATCTCGCGGTTCGCATTGGCGCAGTGATTTTTCTGATACTAGTAGCGACTGGGAGCAACGAATCGTTCAACGCTTAGATAAATCAGGAAATTGGAGCTCGACTTTTTCAGCAATAAATATGATTAATGAGGAAAATAAATGAGCGATTCAACGTCAGCCCTGATTGCAATGGCTATTTCGGAGGATTTGGCAGGCTCCGTCGATATAACATCCACGGCAACCATTCCGGAAGCACAAGTGAATTTTGGCCAGTTTGTGGCACGTAAATCAGGCGTGATTGCAGGCGTCTGTGTCGCAGTAGAAGTTTTGAAATATGTCGGCATAGCCGATATCAAAACTCTGGTTGAAGACGGTGAGAGGATCGAAGCTGGAAATGTAATTTTAGAAGTCAAGGGAAGAACTCGTGAATTGCTCCTGGCCGAACGCACTGCTCTTAATTTTTTGACGCATCTCTCGGGTATCGCCACCGAAACACGTAGGTGGGTCGATGAGGTATCAAGCACTTCGTGTCAAGTTCGAGATACACGCAAGACAACTCCCGGGTGGAGGGCGCTAGAGAAAGCGGCCGTTCGCTCAGGTGGCGGAACTAATCATCGCTTCTCCCTTTCGGACGCTGCGCTCATCAAAGATAATCACATAGTTGCCGCAGGTGGAGCGCTCAAAGCCTTTGAATTGGTTCGAAGTATGTATCCGAATAAGGAGATTGAAATTGAGGTTGACACTCTGCAGCAACTTCGTGAGGTCTTAGTGGGGAAGCCTGATCTGATCCTGCTCGACAACATGTCACCCCAGATGTGCCGAGATGCAGTTGCAATCGTTGGCGGAAATTCTAAGCTGGAGGCATCCGGTGGAATTACCTTTGAGAACGCTTTGGAATATGCGCAAACTGGTGTGGATTACATTGCCGTTGGATCTCTTACGCATTCTGCACAGTCGCTAGATATTGGGCTTGACTTAGGAGAGGAAAAGTAGATGCTTCTCACGATTGATGTCGGTAACACAAATACTGTCCTTGGGGCTTTTGATACTGGCAAACTCATTCACTCTTGGCGCGTAAAAACTGATCCGCGTGATACCGCTGATGAACTGTGGCTTCAATTTCGGGCGCTGTTGGATGAGATTTCAATAGACGGTCTTTCTATCTGCTCAACTGTTCCTGCGACTCTTCGAGAGTTGCGAACCATGGTTAATCGCTACTTCAGTGATATCCCCGTCACCATAGTCGAACCTGGAATTAAGACTGGTGTGCAGATGTTGGTAGATAATCCCAAGGAGATCGGTGCTGATCGGATCGTAAATACCTTGGCGGCCCATACACTTTTTGGGTCAACCGGCCCTTGCATTGTGGTCGACTTTGGAACTTCAACCAATTTTGATGTTGTCTCACCAAAAGGAGAATTCTTAGGTGGCGCGTTGGCTCCCGGAATCGAAATTTCTGTAGATGCTCTTGCCACCCGGGCGGCTCAATTACGCAAAATAGAACTGATTGCACCCAAGTCGGTTATTGGAAAGAACACCGTGGAGGCGCTGCAATCTGGAACGATATTCGGCTTTGCAGGACAGGTTGATGGCTTAGTTGGAAGAATAATCGATGAGTTAGAGGAACTTTATCCCGATGCTGGTCCCACCACGGTCATTGCAACGGGTGGCTTAGCTCCCTTACTCATTGGAATCAGTGAATGCATTGATATCTATGAACCAGATTTAACCCTCATGGGATTGGTGATGCTCTTCGAGCGAAATTCAGGGAGTAATAACTAGCACGGTAGACTCCATGCATTATGAGTAATAAAGATGAGTCAATTATTGACGACGACCTTCCAGAGCAATTGCGAATTCGACGTGAAAAGCGAAATGCAATTTTATCTCGGGGGAATGAGGCGTATCCGGTTGAAATAGCTCGTACCGCCTCACTTAAAGAGATTCGCGGGCGGCATGTTGCTCTGGAAATTGATGTCGCAACAGGTATCTTCGAGAGCCTTTCAGGACGCGTAATTTTTAAGCGAGATACCGGAAAACTCTGTTTTGCCACTTTGCGTGAAGGTGATGGAAGCGAGCTACAAGCGATGTTTTCACTCGACAAAGTTGGCCAAGAGACCTTAGATCAGTGGAAGAGCGATATTGATATCGGAGATTTTGTGAGCGTAACAGGGGAGATCATCACCTCTAAACGTGGAGAACTTTCAATTCTTGCAAACTCTTATCAATTAGCTGCTAAGTCTTTGCGCCCTCTTCCGGTTGAGCATAAGCCGCTCTCCGAAGAGACCCGTGTACGTATGCGATACGTAGATTTGATCGTCCGTCCGGAGGCCCGATTTAACGCGCGTCTTCGTCCACAAGTGATGCGCTCATTGCGTCAATCTTTTGGATCTCGTGACTTTATTGAAGTTGAAACCCCCATGTTGCAAGTAATACATGGTGGCGCTTCGGCTAGACCATTTAAAACTCATAGCAATGCCTATGATATGGATCTTTTTTTACGCATTGCGCCGGAGCTTTTTCTCAAGCGTTGCGTAGTTGGTGGACTAGAGCGAGTTTTCGAAATAAATCGCAATTTTCGTAATGAAGGTGCGGACTCTAGCCATTCTCCTGAGTTCGCAATGATCGAGGCTTACCAAGCCTATGGTGATTGGAATTCAATCGCGCAACTCACACAAAATTTAATACAAGAAGCCGCAATGGCAGTATTTGGGTCTCACCTAGTCACACACCAAGATGGCCGGCAACTCGATCTTGGTGGCGTTTGGCGCGAAGCAAATTTATTTGATCTCATTTCCGAGGGTGTAGGAGAGGTTGTAACCGCGCTAACCCCAATAGAAGATTTGAAGAAAATTGCAAAGAAATTAGGAATGAAAGTGGATCCGAAATGGGTGAGTGGCAAACTTGCTGAGGAGATTTTTGAACATGTAGGTCAGGATCAATTAGGTGGGCCAATTTTTGTAAAGGGTTATCCCGTGGACACCTCACCCCTTGTGCGCGCTCATCGCCATACGCCTGGACTCGTTGAAAAATGGGATCTATATCTTGAAGGCATTGAGCTCGCTACTGGATATTCAGAGCTCATAGATCCAGTGATCCAACGCGAGAGGTTGATTGAGCAATCGGCTCTTGGTGCCAAAGGTGATGTAGAAGCAATGAATCTCGATGAGGATTTCTTACGCGCTATGGAATATGGAGTTCCCCCAATGGGGGGAATGGGTATGGGAGTTGATCGATTATTGATGGCTCTCACGGGTCTGGGAATCCGCGAAACGATTTTGTTTCCACTAGTGAAACCCGAGGAGCAATAAATATGAGTGAACCGATTCTTGTGGTTCGCTCAGCTCGAACCGCGGATATCAAAGCAATTCGAGAGATCATTGATACCTACGTTTTAGGTCGACGCTTGCTCTCCAAAGAGACCGTGACACTCTATGAAACGGTTCAGGAATTTACAGTCGCTGAATATGGCGGAGAAGTTGTTGGGTGTGGCGCATTACACACTCTCTGGGAGGACTTGGCTGAGGTTCGTACCGTTGCCGTTCTAGAGAAGATGCGCGGGAAAGGTGTGGGTAATGCCATTATCTCCAGAATTGTGGAGCGTGCCAGGGAGATAGGTGTCGAGCGAATCTTCTGTCTAACTTTTGAGACAGAGTTCTTCGGCCGAAATGGCTTTGAGATCATTGAAGGTACACCTGTTGCGCCAGAGGTTTATCAGCAATTATTACGTTCATATGACGAAGGTGTCGCCGAGTTCTTAGATCTAGAGAGGGTCAAGCCAAATACCCTAGGTAATACCAGAATGCTCCGAATCCTTTAAGGTTTTTAAGGCTGGCTCTCGGGGCATAAATCTCAGTAAATTGGTGTTACAGGTAGGCTAATCCAAGGAAATGGATACGTTTTTAGAGAGTTTAGAGAGAAGGTGCACCTATGTTTGAGCGCTTTACTGATAGGGCTCGCCGAGTCGTTGTACTCGCGCAAGAGGAAGCTCGCATGCTCAATCACAACTACATCGGCACCGAACATATCCTTCTGGGACTAATCCATGAAGGCGAAGGCGTCGCCGCCAAGGGATTAGAAGCTCTCGGTATCTCACTAGAGGCGGTTCGATCACAGGTCGAGGAAATTATTGGCCAAGGTCAACAAGCCCCTTCAGGCCACATTCCATTTACTCCGCGAGCTAAAAAAGTTCTGGAACTTTCACTCCGTGAAGCGCTCCAACTCGGACACAATTACATTGGAACAGAGCACATTCTCCTCGGTTTAATTCGCGAAGGCGAAGGGGTGGCCGCTCAAGTGCTTGTAAAACTTGGCGCCGACCTCAATCGTGTTCGCCAACAAGTTATTCAATTACTCTCTGGATATCAGGGTAAAGAGGCTGTTGCTCAAGGTGGACCACAAGAAGGTGCGCCGACTACTTCTTTAGTACTCGACCAGTTTGGACGCAATCTCACCCAAGCTGCTCGCGAAGGAAAGTTGGACCCAGTCATTGGGCGCGAGAAAGAGATCGAGCGCGTTATGCAGGTTCTCTCCCGTCGCACCAAGAACAACCCAGTACTTATTGGTGAGCCAGGCGTTGGAAAGACCGCCATCGTTGAAGGGTTAGCCCAAGCAATAGTTAAGGGTGACATTCCAGAAACGCTACGTGACAAACAACTTTACTCACTTGACCTCGGTGCGCTTGTGGCCGGCAGTCGATACCGTGGAGATTTCGAAGAGAGGCTCAAGAAGGTCCTCAAAGAGATTCGCACACGTGGAGATATTGTCCTATTCATCGATGAGATTCATACTCTTGTGGGTGCAGGTGCTGCAGAAGGTGCAATTGATGCTGCCAGCATTCTTAAGCCAATGCTTGCTCGCGGTGAATTACAAACCATCGGTGCAACAACTCTTGATGAGTATCGCAAGCACTTAGAGAAGGATGCAGCCCTTGAGCGCCGCTTCCAACCAATCCAGGTCGCTGAGCCAACTCTTACTCACACCATCGAAATTCTCAAAGGGCTGCGTGATCGCTACGAGACCCATCACAAAGTTTCGATCTCTGATGCCGCATTGGTCTCAGCTGCCACACTCGCTGATCGTTACATCTCAGATCGTTTCTTGCCAGATAAAGCAATTGATCTCATTGATGAGGCTGGATCACGTCTGCGTATCCGCCGGATGACTGCTCCACCTGAGTTGCGTGAATTCGATGAGAAGATTGCTAAAGCCCGTCGTGACAAAGAGTCAGCGATCGATGCGCAAGATTTCGAAAAGGCCGCCTCCTTCCGCGATAAAGAGAAGACTCTGTTATCCGAGAAGAGTGAGCGCGAAAAGACCTGGAAAGCCGGCGATCTTGATATCGTCGCTGAAGTTGACGAAGAGTTGATTGCCGAAGTTCTTTCGCACTCAACTGGTATTCCAGTCTTTAAATTGACCGAAGAAGAGACAGCGCGCTTGCTTCGTATGGAAGATGAACTTCATCGCCGTGTGATCGGACAGAATCAAGCGATCCGGGCGCTCTCACAAGCTATCCGGCGCACGCGCGCTGGGCTTAAAGATCCAAAGCGTCCCGGTGGTTCTTTTATCTTCGCTGGTCCATCTGGGGTTGGTAAGACAGAGCTATCACGTACCTTGGCCGCCTTCCTCTTTGGGGATCAGGATGCCTTGATTCAACTCGATATGTCTGAATATTCTGAGAAGCACACCGCCTCACGGCTATTTGGTGCCCCTCCTGGCTATGTTGGATATGACGAGGGAGGACAGTTAACTGAGAAAGTTAGGCGTAAGCCATTTTCAGTAGTTCTCTTCGATGAGATTGAGAAGGCTCACCCAGATATTTTTAACTCGCTTTTACAAGTTCTTGAGGATGGCCGTCTCACCGACTCCCAAGGTCGCGTTGTCGATTTCAAGAATACGGTGATCATCATGACTACCAACCTTGGTACACGCGATATTTCAAAGACGCTTGGACTCGGTTTTCATAACTCAGATGATGTCCTCGGTAACTACGAGCGCATGAAGGGCAAGGTGACGGATGAACTCAAAACTCATTTCCGTCCTGAGTTTCTCAACCGTATCGATGACGTCATTGTCTTCCACCAATTGTCAGAAGAAGAGATTATTCAAATCGTTGATTTGATGATCGTAAATCTTGATGAGCGTTTGCGTGCTAAAGATATGGGAATTGAACTTACTGGAACTGCCAAGGCGCTGCTTGCTAAGCGAGGTTATGATCCGCTCCTAGGAGCCCGTCCACTTCGTCGCACCATTCAACGCGAAATTGAAGATGTTCTCTCAGAGAAAATTCTCTTTGGTGATGTAAAGCCAGGGGAGATCACATTGGTAGATGTCGAAACCATTGATGACAAAGAGACCTTTACTTTCAAGGGTGTTGCTAAGTCAACTTTGCCAGATACTCCTGGCGATTTAGAAGGCGTCGCAAATTCCAATTAATTAGCGTTGTTCGCACTAATCGGGGAGTCGAAAACTGTTGCCGGTGGTCTCAATGAGGCCATCGGCAATAAGTGTTTTGAGAGCCCTTTCAACCTGCGAAGTATCGCTCCAGAGCGTATAAATTTTTGTTCGACTTAGCGTGAGATTTTCGCGTAGCGCCTGCACGATCACCCCTCTGCATTGGCGATCGGTTTCTTTCCACGTTTGAGATTTACGGGATACTTCTGATTCTGGGTATCCGCGTTCGCGCCATAGGCATTGGTTGTTGAGTGGGCATATTTCGCAGGAGGGCTTTTTGGATGTACAAACCAGCGCCCCGAATTCCATAGTGGCAGCGGCCCACTTAGATCCGTCCTTTGGAATCAGTGAATTACGCATCTCTCGCTCCAGTTGCGAGAGATTTGCTGACGGATGCTGCTTCCCATCAATAACTCGAGCAAAGAGCCGACGGATATTTACATCTAAAACCAGCGCAGACTGACCAAAAGCAAAGGCAGAGATCGCCGCGGCAGTGTATTCACCAACACCAGGTAGTGAGCGAAGCTGCTCTAACTCGCTTGGGACCTCATTGTGGAATCGCTCAGCGATAATGCAGGCAGATTCCTGTAGCCGCAATGCTCGCTTAGGGTATCCAAGTCTTCCCCAGGCAGTGATCACTTCGGACTTCTTAGCGGATGCAAGATCACTTGGCATGGGCCAGCGGACTTGCCACGTTTGCCACACTGGGAGCACTCTGTTGACGGGGGTTTGCTGCAACATAAATTCGCTCATCATGACGCCCCACGGGGTGGTGTTGCGCCACGGTAGGTCACGTCTATTTTCTTCATACCAGTGGAGCAGTAGGTCTTGCATAGTTAGTTAAGTTTTACCTTTGCAATTGCTTGTTCTAGCCTGGCTACCTCCATAATTTCTATTCCAGGGAATTTTAACTCTGATCCCACTGGAACCATGGCGCGCTTAAATCCTAACCTTGCTGCTTCTGCGATCCGTTGTTGTACTCCAGTCACCTTTCGGATTTCTCCTGCTAAGCCAACTTCTCCCACTGCAACAAGATCTGCGGGTAACGCCAATCCTTTAGCGGCGGAAGCAACCGATAGGGCCACAGCCAAATCCGCGGCTGGTTCAGAGATCTTCATTCCACCAACAGTTGCGACATAAATATCTCGCCCCGAGAGTCTGATTCCTGCTCGAATTTCCAGAACAGCCAAAGTCATAGCGGTCCTTGAATTATCAACGCCGGAGGTAACTCGACGGGCATTTCCAAAGTCGCGACCTTCAGCGACTGGTACTCCAACTAAGGATTGAATCTCTGCGAGTAATGGCCTACGTCCTTCAACCGCAACTGTTACACAGGTACCTGGAACCGGCTCAGTATGGCGACTAGTGAAGAGTCCAGTTGGATCTGGAAGACCAATAATTCCTGCATCTGACATATCGAAACAGCCAACTTCATCGGCGGCACCAAAACGATTTTTACTTGACCTAATGAGACGTAAACGAGAATGTCGCTCGCCCTCAAAGTTCAAGACGACATCAACGAGGTGCTCCAAAATCCGTGGACCTGCAATTGAGCCGTCTTTGGTTACGTGTCCAACAAGTACCAAAGTGATATTTCTTTCTTTCGAAATCTTTATGAGCGCTGCTGCAATTTCGCGTACTTGGGTCACGCCACCAGCTGCACCATCGACCACGCTGCTGGAGATTGTTTGTACTGAATCGATGATCAAAAGTTCTGGTTTTACTGAATCTAATTGAGCGATGATCGCGCCTAGATCGTTCTCTGATGCCAACCAGAGTTCGGGATCTATCGCTTTAATCCGATCGGCACGGAGGCGAATTTGTGAGGGAGATTCTTCACCGCTCACATAGAGTGCTCGCATCTGCGTACGAGCTGATTGCGAAGCGACAGATAAGAGCAACGTGGATTTACCTACGCCTGGTTCTCCCGTTAATAATATTGCGGCTCCAGGAACCAACCCCCCACCTAATACTCGATCAAGTTCACTTACACCGCTGGAACGTGCCCGAGCATTTTCAACGCTGACGCTTCCGATGGGAACGGCCGCTTCAGAGACTGAACCTGCAACCAACGAGAGTTTTTTGGGAGCTGAGATCTCCTCCACACTTCCCCACGCCTGACACTCTCCACATCGACCCATCCATTTGTTAGTACTCCATCCGCATTCTCTGCAACGAAATGGATCTTTTGTGGGCACCTTCGCCATTACAAATTACTTCTTCGCTCCGAGAGTAGCGGGATGAATAATAAAGAGTGGCAGGGAGCGTTTCGTATTGGCTTCCTCCACAGTGGCTATAGCTTCCATACGTGCATCACAATATTTTTTAAGTTCTGTATATGCTTCCTCGCCCATGAGAGCGATTAATTCATGGCGATTGGACAAGTAGACGGGCTCTCTTCCAACATGCGCCTCAGTATTAGCAGTGCAGTACCAAGAGAATTCTGCCCCACCGTCTCCCCATGCTAGGCGCTCGTATTCTCCGATCACAGTAATTGATACTTCACGTTCGCCAACTTCGCGAACTTCAAAGGAGCGACGAATCGGTAGTTGCCAGCAAACATCAGGTTTTGTCTCCACGAAGTGCACCTCCTCTTTTTGAGCAAGATGATGAAGCACACAACCAAAACTCCCTGAGAACCCAGGGGCTTGGTATCCTTTACGGTTGAGAAAAATACAAGAATCTGAAACTTTGCGAGTTTTGCGATCCCCATCTAGGCCGACCTCGGAGATTCGCAAGGTTCCCTTGCTTTTTCTTGGCTGCGCCTCTTCATAAAATTGCCACATCTCTGGGGTCAATCTTTGCGCAACTTTTAGGGTGCGAGCCTCATCATCAGAGTCAGAGTAATACGCGCCATCAGAGCAACAACCAGCATCAGGCTTATCTGCATCGATGCCGCAACAGCCTGCTCCGTAAATACATTGCCAGTAAGAGGTGAGCCAGGTGAGGTCGCAACGATATATCTCCTCAGGTTTTACTGGGTCAGCAAATTCCACGAAATCACGTGCAAATCCCTCTTTGACTTCCGGCATAGTGCGAGAGCCTACTATTGTCACCGAATAATCTCAGAGTTGTCATCGGACCATGGATAGTATTTATGGCCTTTGGAATGGGATTGGCTAGGCTAACGCCCGTGAACAACGCCAGCAGCTCCATTGATATCAAGAGCGCCAGGGTCGGATTGATTGGCGTCGGTAATATGGGGGAGGCGTTATTGGTTGCCCTGATAAAGGCCGGGGTTCCATGTAAAAATATATCTTTCGCGGTGCGCCGAACTGAGCGCAGCGATGAGTTAGTAGATCGTTATGGAATAACCCCTGCCACCGTCGAGAAGATGGCGAGCGCTAGCGATGTCTTGATGATCATTGTGAAACCTTATGATTTAGATACGATCATGGCGAGGGTTGCTCCTTCCTTAAGGTCTGACGCTCTCATTATTTCTTTCTTAGCTGGCAAGAAAATTTCTACCTTGGAAGCGGGATTGAGTATTTCATCTGTGGTTCGAATTATGCCAAATACCCCGACCCTACTAGGCGCGGGAATGTCTATCGTCTCATTTAGTGATGGCGTACGCGCAGATCAAAAAACTTTCGTGACCGATTTCTTGAGCGCTGCAGGAAAAAGTATTGAAGTCGATGAACCGCTACAAGATGCGGCATCGGCAACTAGTGGTTCGGGCCCTGCCTATTTTTTTGCCTTCGTAGAAGCTATGGTTTCTGAGGCAATTAACATGGGGATTGACTCTCAAACCGCGAATACTTTGGTGATTCAGACAATTGTTGGCGCGGCTAAGATGCTGGATGAATCTGGAAAGAGCGCTGCAACTTTGCGTGAAAATGTCACGAGTCCTAAAGGTATGACATTTGAAGGGCTAAAGGTTTTTGATGAGGGAGACCTACAAGGGTTGGTAGCTAGAGCGATGCAGGCTGCCGCCGCTAAATCTAGGTTAATGGCGTGAGGTCTGCGTTGGTCGCATCGCTAGCTGCGACCCTCCTAGTTGTAACTCCTGCCCACGCGACAACGAAAATGTCAGCCTTACCGATTGCCATTACTGCTCTTAGCCCTGCGATCTCACTGAATTTCACTGGTGGAGACCAGGTCTCTCAACTTCTGACCTCACCTACTGACATCTTCTTAATTGGGACTGTTGAGAGTACTTCATCGCAATATATTTCATCGACTCCCTTTGGTGGCAGCGATGGCTTTATCACAGCCTTAAATTCCCACGGCACCAAGCTCTGGGATCTGCGGCTGGGATCGTCGGGAGATGACGTAGCCACTGCTGGATATGTAGATAGTTTTGGAAACATTTGGGTAGTTGGTGCAATCGCATCATCACCAACTGGAGCAACTCCCGCACCCGGATTAAATCGGTTAGCAGTTTGGGAGGTGAGCAGTAGCGGAAGCCTCGTAAATACCTTTACTAAAGATCTCACTAGCGTTGAAATTCCTACCTCGATTGTTCCCAAGGGACGCGACTTCATAATTCAAGGCATTTCAAGCCTAGTCAATCAACCAACTTTTACTGTTTCACTCACTGCGCTTGGTCGCATTGGATCAGTAAACGCTGGTTCTCTCCGCACATCAAAAAATCCAATGATCTTTGCAGCAGCGAGTTCTGCTTACGGTTGGCAAAGTTTTGTCACTAATTCAAAAATAAAAGGGGTAGTTGGTATTCCGTTACATCAATCCACGACTGTGCTTACTAGAAGCTCACTAAAGAACCACTCGTTGAAAAGCATTTACTCACTTCAGGGGATTCCGCTATCTCTGCAGTATCGCTCAGGCTTAGGAGTACTTCTCTTATCGCACAGTGCTGGTGGATATTTTGTCACCATAATTCACACGAAGTAATTGTTTTATCCCTCGAATTTAAATGGCTTTAAACAGCTCTAACTTTCCGTCAACTCCTACAACCGCATACCGCACTTTATTAAGAGTGATCCATGCGCAATCCATCGAATTGGCAAGATTGGATGAGGAGACTAACGATACGCTCTGATCTACATTATTCATCGAGCACAGTCGATTTTGGCAGTTGAAAAGCGTTCGTTGGCCATCCGTGACCAAAGGGGCATTAGGAGTTCCGTAGTAGTCCGTGCTAGTCGAAATTACTGGGCCATTATTGGAAATATCCACCCATCGCAATTGATCAGGATTTGGAATAGAGGTTCCACTAGCTGCCATCCACACTCCAGTTATATCTCTTCCAATAGTAGTGAGAGATACATCAAAACCAGCAACTGCGGTATCGGGTCCATTGGTATCTAACACCAGATATTTCCAATCTTCGGGATAGGCGCTAGACCGGGTAGCTAATCGAACCTCTCCTTGTAGTATTTGCCGCTGTTGATTCACTTGTAGAACCGAGTCGTATAAAACATATACAGAACGACCGATATTTAGTGCCTTCAAGTGAAATGCCACATCACCTGTAGTACGTCCATTTCTGGGGGCATCTCCATCGACTACTTGATACCCCCATCGCCCAATTGGTGAACCAAGTTGCACTGCCGCAAGAAGAATTCCTTGACTCTGATCTCGATAAAAAATTTGTAAACCATCTGGAGTATCCACGCAGGAATTAGCCCCAGTCACATCACTCGCTGTTCGATACCGAAGAGGATCGGAATATTTGATTACTTTAGTACCGTTACCGTCAATGACGTTGTACTGCCATTTTTTCCCGTTATATCCGGCGTAGCGCAGGGTCTTTCTTGTCATATCAGAGTAAATAACATCTAGTCTTTGATTTTTTCCCGCAACTGACGTGCATACCGAGAGACCTCCAACTAGGTTGTCGCGAGTCCGACCATTAGAGAGAGAGTTCCCATCAATAACGCTCTTCTTCCACACTTTCCCATTCCAAAGGGCTAAATCGAGTTCTCCATTTTTCCCATTTGTGTACACCACCACAGGTTGACCTTGAAATGTGGTTGCTCTGAGAAATTTAGCATTAGCAACGGGATCAATCACTGAAGGTTTCCAAGGAGCTTGTGGATATATGGCATTACTTGATTGGGGAGGAGAAGTACCTAGGAGATTGCTTGCCGTCACTGAAAATGAGTAATGGGAACCATTGTGCAAACCAGTGACTTCGACTGGGCTGGTGGTGGCCTGAATTACCCTATTTGTTTCATTCACAGTAACCGTATAGGAAGATACCTCTGCGGATCGAGCGTTGTCTGGAGGATCAAAATTTACAATGGCAGATTTGTCGCCAATAATTGCAAATACATTTCGAGGCGAATTTGGAATTCCTCCTGGAATTCCTGGTGGAGGCTTGATGCGCATGTCTGCGAACATCGCGAGCACTAGCGTTCCAGGATAATGAAAGACGGCGCCCGCTGGCCATGATGGAGTCATGAGAGCATTAGATCCCGCATTTTGAAATGTCTGTTCATCGAGATGGCTTACCGAGGAGCCTGGTTCGTATGGATTTGGTGTGTATAAAAGAGGTTTGATTCCATTATTCGCGGCAACTCCATTTTTTCCTGACCAGACCAGTGGACTTTGCAGGGCAGCACCTAGCGCTAGCGATGGAGAGGCCAAATCCATCAACCGACCTCCGTCTGGAGTTTGTGAATAAGCATCGAATGGGGTTGGTTGATCAATGCTTCCCAAACCAGAGAATCGGTCTAAGGAATCGTTGGAGAGAAATCCCAAACCATGTGCGATCTCATGGAGAAGAATTGATTCTAAATCGTAAAGATTAGATGGGCAGTTCCCATCAGTACCTAGATAGAAGATATTTGAAAGTGTTGAATTGATATTGATATTAATTTCAGGATTGGTACCATCTAAGTCCTTTCCAGCAAGTGCATTTGCCATCGCGGATGGGTACCAAAGATTGGGGTCTGGTGCTCCAACAAAATTATGTAAGAAGTTGACGGGGGAGGCAGAGGCCAAAATTCCCGCTGTACCTTCCGGAACGTAGTTGACAATTACATTTACATCTACCGATGAACTCCAATTGTTTGCCCAGACGTTAATGGCAGCCTGAACAGCCGGTTGTTCTTCGGCTGGAACGTTTACATAATTAATTTTAAAAACACTTGGTATTCCCAGGCTCTTGCTACTCGTCGCATCCTTTTTGGTTTTGAATTTTGGGTAGGTGATCGGGGCAGAAGAGCGATAAAGATTTTCCCAAGGTGCGGCAATCTTTTCTAGGGTAAGAGCGTGCGCCGGTGAAATATTAGGAGCGCTTAGAACTGAAAACGCAAGGAACAAGGCGATGACTGACCGCAAGCCAGTGTGGAGGAAACGTGAGGCTCGCATAGTACGAAATCTTATCCTCTCTGCGAGAATAGGGTGTATGCGTACTGTTCAGATATATTCAAGGCACGGCTGTCATCTCTGTGAGGATGCCATTGCTACCTTAAAGAATCTTCAGAGCGAATTGACATTTGAAATTCAGGAAATATTCATCGAAGGTGATGCTGACTTAGAGCACAAGTTTGGAGAACAAGTACCCGTAATCCATATTGATCACATTCATCATGACTTCTTTAGAGTTGATCCTGAGCGCTTTAAGAGAGCACTTCATCCGCATCTATGATGCGGTAGGCGTAACCTTGCTCAGCTAAGAAGCGTTGACGATTTTGAGCAAAATCTTGATCGATGGTATCTCGAGCAACTAGTGAGTAAAAGCGTGCACTTCGACCATCGGCCTTAGGTCTCAAAATGCGACCCAGGCGTTGAGCTTCTTCTTGACGAGATCCAAATGTTCCTGAAACTTGAATTGCGATCGTTGCATCCGGGAGATCGATTGAAAAGTTCGCAACCTTAGAAACTACCAAACATTTGATCTCACCCGCGCGATAGAGATTAAAGAGTCGCTCACGTTCTTTAACGGGAGTATCTCCTTTTATCACCGGAACCCCTAACTCTTCACCTAACGCATCTAACTGATCAAGATACTGCCCAATTACGAGAACTTGTTCGTCAGAATGCTTTTTGGCGAGTGCAATTGCAACTCTACGTTTTGTAAGTGTTGTTGAGCAGAATCGATATCGATCCTCTTGTTGGGCTGTGGCGTAATTAAGACGCTCTGCTTCCGTCAGAGTAATGCGAACCTCAACGCAATCGGCGGGAGCAATATAGCCTTGTGATTCAATCTCTTTCCAAGGTACATCAAAACGCTTTGGTCCGATTAGTGAGAACACTTCTCCTTCCATTCCGTCTTCGCGAACTAAGGTTGCTGTAAGTCCTAAACGGCGTCTCGATTGAATATCCGCGGTGAAACGAAATATTGGTGCAGGCAGTAGGTGGACTTCGTCATAAATAATCAGTCCCCAGTCAATTGCGTCAAAGAGATCTAGGTGAGCGTATATTCCCTTGCGACGTGTGGTCATAACTTGATAGGTAGCAATTGTGACCGGGCGGATCTCCTTCTTGGCTCCCGAGTATTCACCAATGTCATCCTCATGCAGGGTTGTTCGACGTAATAATTCATCGCGCCATTGCCTTGCTGCGACCGTGTTGGTTACCAAAATAAGTGTTGTTGCCTTGGCATGCGCCATGGCAGCCGCACCAACGATGGTTTTACCTGCTCCACATGGTAGGACAACGACACCAGAACCTCCGTGCCAGAAACCTTCGGCGGCCATTGATTGATATTTACGAATTGACCAGCCTTCTTCACGTAGAGCGATCTCATGATGCTCACCATCTACATAACCGGCAAAATCTTCGGCCGGCCAGCCTAATTTTAGTAGAGCCTGCTTAAGAAATCCACGTTGACCAGGGTGGACCACTAAGGTCTCATCATCGATCTGAAGTCCCAACATTGGAGCAATTTTCTTGCCTCGTGTTACCTCACGCAGAACTGCCGGATCGTTCGAAACTAACGTTAGGCCATGAACGGGATGTGCCTCTAAACGTAAGCGTCCGTACCTAGACATGGTTTCGGCAATATCAACTAATAACGCGTGCGGAACTGCAAAGCGAGAATATTGAAGCAAGGTGTCTATTACCTGCTCTGCATCTAATCCCGCGGCTCTGGCGTTCCAAAGCCCAAGAGGAGTAAGGCGGTAAGTGTGAATATGTTCGGGAGATTTTTCTAGCTCTGCAAAAGAGGCGATGGCGCGGCGACATTCATCGGACGACGGATGATCTATATCTAGAAGTAGAGTTTTATCGCTCTGAACAATGAGGGGACCGTCAACCATTACATTAATTCCTTAATGAAGCCCGCTATGAGCGAAATTCTTGGTTCGATGCGACTGATAAAAATATGTTCGTGGCTGGCATGGGCACCGTTTCCAGAGGCCCCAAGTCCGTCAAGGACTTTTCCACCAACAGCTGCTGCAAGATTTCCATCACTTGCTCCACCAACTGATACGTGACCAATCGGCGGTGCTCCTAATTTCATTGCAACTTCTTCAATAATGGCATACAACTCGGCAGTTGCTGCGTGCTCGAGCGGCGGCCGATTGAGTCCCCCACTAATTTCAATGAGAGCCTCAGGGTGGTGGGCTTTAATCTCTCTGATTGCGCTATCAACGCGTAGGAGTTCTGATGAGAGAAAGGACCTTGCATCGATATCTAACGTGGCAGTTGCTGGAACAGTATTGGTGGTTGAACCAGATTGCATCAAAGTTGGCACCACGGTGGTTCCATGTTCCAGGCTCTCTAATTGAGCTAATGCAAGTACAACGCGCGCTATCTCAGTTGTGGCGTTAATTCCCTTCTCAGGTTCAAGACCAGCATGAGCAGCGCGTCCTCGAAGTCTAATCTGATACATGGAGGTACCCTTGCGACCAATTTTGACTTTATCGTTAATCGAAGATTCAAAGACCAAGGTCGCGCGCGCAGATCTTGCTAGCTCTTCAATTAATGGACGGGAGGCACGTGAACCAATTTCTTCATCCGTAGTTGCTACCAGAGCGACTTTTTCATAAGCGTTGGGAATCGATTTGAGTGCGTACATCGCTTGTAAGAAACCTGCCTTCATATCAAATATTCCTGGACCGAAAATTTGGTCACCGTCAACTCGCCACAGTGGAAGGTAGGAACCACGTGGCCACACGGTGTCGAGATGGCAAAGTAGAACGATCTCGGGCTTAGGAGCACCCCACCAGAAAATTGGTCGACCACCGCTTTCTGTGCGAGTAGCGGATTGATTCAAATTTCTGGCGGAAATTTCAACAGCTAAGTCGATAATTTGGTGACAGGCCGCGAGGTCTTCACTGGGAGATTCGCACTCCACCAATTCTTGAAGATCAGCAAGGAAGTTCATGGGATAAGCCTAGTTGGCAGGGCTAACGCCTGTGATTCGAGGAATTCTAAAGTGAGCGATCTCGCCGGTAGCGTGGTCCCTGGCCACCAAAGTGCCTAGTGAGATTGAAAGAGGATCGATTAGTCGATTAGAAACCCCGCCATTGGAGTCGGCATAGCCAATAGTGAGACTGATTCGCTCGGATATATATTCGTGCAACAAATCCACCGTTTCATTGGCATTGGTCCGAGGAATCTCGCGTGGCTTATGTGAACTAGCACGCTCACCGGCCCGCAGCGCTCGCACGGCCGAGATCACAAGCGCCTCACTTGGTGAGGAGTTATCGGAGACTATGCGAGGAGGCTTAGGTCTCGTTTTTGCTCTTCGCACTTGTGGGGCCGTAACCAGCACGCCGGTTGCGTTCTCAACTGCCGGAAGATAACCAGCATCTCTTAACACTCGAATCAATTCACCACTGTCGTTATCGCTTATCAGGACTTGTGGAGCTAGCTTGCGAAGTCGAAGTGGTTCAACTCGTTTGTCGTTGATAATTTCTAGGATTAAACCTTCATCCTCGCACCGTAAGTACGAGGATGAATTTCCAACGCGTAATCGCCCATGGCGCCTTGAAACGTCGGTGATCAGGTAATCCAGTGGTTGCGGCATAGAAGTCTTAGATATTTTCTTGAGAAAATCTCGTATTTGATCTCCCGTCTGCCCATGATCTAATCCGCGCCGGATGGAAGTTTCACTAAATCGATATACGCTGGCGCCTCCGCGACTCTCGATATCTGCGATCGTTCCAATTGCGTTCGCTAGTTCCAAAGTGAGGGGACCCGGAGCAATTGCGCTGTTGTCAGCTTGAATCAAAATGTGATCCACAGGTTTGGGCAGAGCACTTTCTACCCCAAGTGGTTTACTAGTGATGAACGCTAATCCAAATGAAGAGAGTGCACCTTGACCCGTTAAACCTAGCCACTCTGCTTCCCGTAAAGTCCACTCTGCATAGTCTCGATTGGCTCGGGTAGGTGCTAGCCAAATCAAAATCTTTGCAAGTGAGTCCAGACTCGGATCTAACTCTGGATTATTTTTCAATACCTCCAAAATAATTTTCTTTTGAGTTAAAACCCCATTTCGATCTAATTCAGGGCCCAGCGCTGCTATATTTTTTGAGTCACTCTTTCCTATCAACCCACTAACACGGGAGGTGTTGAACCATACGGAAACTAATAGGCGCCATTGCTCTTCAATATTCTTGGTTAGCCATAGATCAAAGGTTGCAGTCGGTAAAATGAGATCATCGGTATCTATAGTTATTAGCCCTCCGATAAAGAGCAGTTCAGCGATAAATGCCGCACAATTTTCCGAAATACCTAAGTGTTCAGCGGTTCGCTTAAGGTCACGAACTCCAAGTCCTCCTGACCGCAGAGAGGCTGGTGGTTCATCCGACCAGTTATGACCGAGCTCTTCGGCCCAGCGAACGAGTGTGGAGACGTTGGCAATCGCAGCGGAGTCAACAGCTTTCTGCTTTCTGCGCGCTCCTTCCAAGGTGGGTTGAGATGGCTGCAGTGATTTAAATACCTTTCCTTGTCGGAGGTACATCGCGACTTCTCGAGGTAGGAGTACGGTTTGAGAATCAAATGGAATCAAAAATTTATTTTCAAGGAGCCACTTGATGGCAGTTGGCGCTTTCTTTACATCTGCAACTTGCCCTTTGGGTGGTCCCCAGACCATTCGTTCAAGCGCCTCCTTTGCCCCATTGGGTGCGCCATCTAGTGCAGAGAAATCTATCTGCTGGGAACTTTTAGGTCCTAACCCAGCTGGATTTTCTCCGATAATTGAGCGCACTCCGGTAAGAATCCGATATCGCTCGCCATCTTTGTAAATCAGGGCTAGTTCCCACAGCGAGGAGATGGCTTGTGTTGCCTCTTTTGACGTTAGGCTCATCACTTGTAGTGAAGAGATTGGCTCTTCAATTGTGCACATTGCGGTCAGGATATCTAAGCGAAATTTGTCGAGAGACTCGCAAGCCCTCATGAGACTTGGGGCGGAGTTGGCACGAGCCGCCAGCGCAATGAGATCAGTTGGCACCGGTGAAAACAAATCTGGGCGCATGGTGAAAAGTGCGATGATCTCTTCGTCAGATCGGGTGCGTAACTCCTGCGTAAAGGAGATGGTGGAAGATGACATAACTGCCCTACATTACTGGGGTTTGCTTACTCCTCGCGAGTTGCACGTCTCCAACTTCTAGGCGAAGCCAAGGTTGCGAGTTTGAGCACAAATCCCAGGAAAGGAGCGGCTAATTTCTTTATGGCTCGCATCCGCCTAAAGTCATATATCGGCCATTGCTCACGCGAGGCATGAATTTGTAGCAAGGTATCAGGATTGATTACCCTCGGATTACCCACTGCCTGAAGCAGCGGGAGATCGTGATGGCTATCTGAGTAAGCATAAGAATTCTCTAAATCAATACCCTCTGCCTCTGCTAAAGCGCGGATCGCTACCGCCTTGTTCGGTCCATGTAGGAGTTGACCAATTAATTTACCCGTATAGAACCCATCTTTTACCTCAGCCACGGTACCTAGCGCACCTGTGAATCCCAAACGTTTAGCTATCAGATCTGCTAAATCCTTAGGCGTGGCTGTCACCAACCAAACCTCTTCATTATTATCTAGATGGTTATTTGCAATTTCAATTGTGCCAGCCCATAGAGCAGGAGATACATATTCGTCGTACACCTCGATGCCCATCTTCTCAATAATCGATGCGTCATGGCCGCGAAAAAATTCACAGGCGGCTCCTTGTATTTTTGCAATCTCCTCTTTATTTTCAACACCAGAGAGTCGATATCGCAGATTGGCCATCACGAAATTTGAGATATCTTTTTTGGTGAAGAAGCCCCGTTGATACATCCCTTTGCTTAGAAAAAATAGGGAGGAGCCTTGCATTATTGTATTGTCGACATCAAAGAAAGCTGCACGCTTACCTTGAGCCATGGTCTTAGCCTAACCAACCTTTACCAAACCCCGCGCAGGCGAGATGATGTGCCTGGTTTATGCTTACTCCATGGCCTCAACCATTCATTTCTTAAGGCACGGAGAAGTCCACAATCCTGAGAAAATCCTCTATGGGCGCCAATCAGGTTGGTACCTTTCTAGCCGAGGCCAGGAGATGGCTGATTCCGTCGCAGAGTGGTCTAAGCAATTTAGTGTCGGCGCTCTCCTTGCCTCCCCCCTTCAGCGTGCGCAGGAAACGGCGCGACCCCTTGCAGCTGTACATGGTCTTTCGATCATCACCAACGATAATTTAATTGAGGCTTCCAATATTTTTGAAGGTAAGAAATTTGAAATGGGTTCTGGGGTACTCCGTCATCCAAGTTCATGGCGTCATCTCACGCGTCCTTGGATCCCATCGTGGGGAGAGCCATACGAGGAACAAGTCTCTCGCATGCTATCAGCCCTCTTTGCAGCCCGAGATGCCGCTAGAGGTTTAGATGCCTTTGCAGTCTCTCACCAATTGCCCATTTGGACTTTACGATCTGCTGCAGAGGGCAGGCGAATGTTACATGATCCACGAAAGCGCCAATGCACATTAGCTTCAGTCACTAGTTTTCATTTGGATAACGCTGGAGATATAGAAGGGGTGAGTTATTCAGAGCCAGCTCGCCATCTTCTGCCGGAGAAGAAATGAAGCGGCTTGGAATCATTGGAATCGCTACTCTCTTTTTATTAACTGGTTGTTCAAGTGGTGGGATTTCACCTGCAAATCAAAACGCATTTATTTCTGGCAACGGGGTAGCGATTTATGTGAAGTCTTCGGATCGAAAGTTAGCTCCGAAAATTTCGGGTGCGACGCTGGACAATAGAAATATTTCATTGTCTAAAGGGAAAGTTACAGTGCTTAATGTGTGGGCCTCCTGGTGTTCACCGTGCAGAGCAGAAGCTCCGCTGCTCTCAGACTTTGCTCTCACTTACGCAGCAAAAGGTGTGCAATTTGCAGGCATACTAACTCGGGATAACTTCTCTTCGGCACGTGATTTCGTCAAACGGTTCAACATCCCCTACCCAACTTTTACCGATGATTCTGTATTAGCAAAATTTCGAATTTCACTAGTCCCTAATGCGATTCCAACGACACTAATTATCGATTCGCATGGATATGTCGCGGCACGTGTTAGTGGTGAAGTGACAGTCGCACTACTAACAAATCTGATCCAAAAGGTCTTAAAGGATCCACCTCATGCATAATTTTTTTGTGCACCAAGTGCTGTCAGGGAATCTTGTACTTGCCCTTCTTGTCGCGGTAATTGCTGGGTTGATCTCCTTTTTCTCACCTTGCGTGCTTCCTCTAGTTCCTGGCTATCTTGCGTACTCGGCTGGCATGACAGATGTGAAAAACAAAGGACGCACTGCGCTCGGTGCAATACTCTTTGTCTTGGGTTTTTCAGTGCTGTTTATCAGTTATGGAGCACTATTTGGTTCCCTCGGTGCCAAGATTTCAAGTGGATCTAGATGGCTGCAGATCGTATTGGGAGTTCTGACCATGTTCATGGGTGGAGTCTTTCTCTTCAATCAAAAGTTTTATCGCTCCTTCAAACCTCAATGGAAATCCAGCGCTGGATTGCTCGGCGCTCCACTTTTAGGATTTCTCTTTGGATTGGGTTGGACTCCATGCATCGGCCCGACACTCGGGGCAGTTCAAGCGCTCTCTTTTCAAAGTTCTAGCGCTCTACGTGGCGCAATTTTGAGTGTGGGATATTGCTTTGGGATTGGAGTTCCATTTATCGCGGTCGGGTTATTCTTTGATCAGTCTGCCAAATTGCGAAGGTTTATCTCCCGCCGTGGGAACTTCTTAACTATTTTTGGTGGAATATTCTTGATCATTATAGGTTTCTTACAGGCGACTGGATTGTGGGGAGATCTGATCAATTCACTCCGTTCCAGTATCTCTAGTTTTGTACCGGTGGTTTGATGAGTGAAGATGTAGAAACCGAAAATAATCAAGTCCCAGATATTGGGGTGATTGGGCTTGCGAGGTGGGCCTGGCGCCAACTTACTAGCATGCGCACTGCACTGATCTTGCTTATGCTACTGGGCGTTGCAGCAGTCCCAGGCTCGTTGTTTCCACAACGAAATCAAAATCCGCAAAAAGTGGATTCATACTTTAAAAGTGACCCTACTTTTGCAAAATGGATGGATCACCTTCACCTCTTCAACGTTTATTCATCACCATGGTTTAGTGCTATCTATCTTTTACTCTTCATCTCACTTATTGGCTGCGTGCTGCCGCGCACCTATCATCACCTGCGTGCGATTGGAAAGAAACCTCCACTAACTCCTCGGTATTTAGAGCGCATGGAAGGTTATCAAGTCGTGCCAGCAGACCAGACGCAGGCCTTGGAGATTTCTAAGAATTGGTTAAAGCGCCATCACTTTCGAATCCGTGTAGAGGAAGGATCAATCTCTGCTGAAAAAGGTTATGGACGAGAAACCGGAAATCTCCTTTTTCATCTCTCTCTTATTTTGATACTAGTTGGAGTCGCACTTGGGTCACTCTTTGGCATGAAAGGTGAGGCAATACTAAACGTTGGAGATCGATTCGTTAATACACCTACCTCCTATGACAATATAAGTTACGGAAAATTCCAAGGTCAAGGCTCACTCATTCCATTTTCATTATCAGTCACTAATTTTGCAGCGACATACGATCCGAGTACGAGTCAACCGACAAATTATGTATTAACCACTCGCATCTCTAATCCGCTGGGTGCAACTCCCAAGACTGTTGTCATCAATGTAAATAAACCGTGGACATCGGGTAGTACTAAAGTTTATTTACAGGCAAATGGGTACTCCCCATTGGTAACTGTGCGCGATGTGGCAGGTCATGTAACTTTTCAGGGCCCTATCATCTTTCTTCCGCAAGATGCCAATCTGAGTTCACTGGGTGCGATCAAAATTCCCGATATGAATCCACAGGTGGGATTTATAGCCTCCTTTATTCCGACAGCTCGGAGCAGTGCTAGTCGTGGAATATTCTCAACATACCCAGAAGTTTTAGATCCACGTCTCGTACTCTCGGCTTGGAAAGGCAATCTGGGACTCGACACTGGCGTACCGCAATCTGTCTACTCACTTGATACATCTAAGATGGTCAAAATCGGGCTAAAAGCACTCACATTAGGTAGCAAATACGACTTCGGTGTTGGAAGTATCACTTTTGATGGGTGGAAGGCCTGGGTCAACCTGCAGATTGTGGATGACCCAGGCAAGATGTACGCACTGTACGGAGCGATTTTTGCGATCTTAGGCTTATTGATCTCACTATTCACACGTCAGCGTCGGATTTGGGTAAAGGTGGGGGAGAGTGTTGAGATTGCGGGTCTTGCCAAGAATGGAATTCCTGGCCTTGAAGAAGAGCTCACAGCGTTAGCAAGTGCACTGCAAGAATCTAGTGAAAGTTAAGAGGGAGAATTTATGTCATCTACCAACTTTGCATATTTTTCAAATGACTCAATTTATGCATGCTTGGTGATATTTGCGATCGCATTCTTTGCTCACGCTTTTGAAGTTTCTTGGTCTGTAAAGAATGTAGAAGATAACAATAGAACTCACTTTGATTTTACTAAGACTGCAAAGGCTGGTCGTGTTGGGACGGCCATGATGTCCCTAGGCACTCTGGTCTTGTTTGTCGCTGTAATTGCGCGTGGGCTTTCTGCTCATCGCGTTCCATGGGGAAATATGTATGAGTTCTCTATTACTGGAGCCCTGATGTTGAGCGCTGCCTATTTATTCGCTTTCGCGAAGTTTAAAGTTCGTTGGTTGGGCTTGCCGGTTTCGATCTCTATCCTCATTACTCTGGGAACTGCTATCACCGTTCTATATCGGCCGAGTGCCCCGCTCGTTCCTGCGCTGAAATCGCCTTGGCTTGCCATACATGTCTTGGCAGCCATCATCTCCGGAGGCGTATTTCTAGTGGCCAACTTAGTGGCAGCAACATTTCTGATTATGGAGCGCTTTGAATTAAAAGCAAAAGGTGGTCGTCCGCAGTGGGCTACCAAGATTCCAACGCTGGAGAGTTTGGATCAACTCTCTTACCGTCTTGTGGCTTTCGTATTCCCATTGTGGACATTTGCCATTATTGCAGGTGCAATTTGGGCTGAATCCGCATGGGGAAAATATTGGAGTTGGGATCCTAAAGAGACCTGGGCATTTATTACTTGGGTTGCGTATGCTGCATATCTTCATGCCCGCGTAACGGTCGGTTGGCGTGGTCGCCGAGCCGCCTGGTTGTGTATCTTTGCGGCCTCAACATTTCTCTTTAACTACATCTGGGTAAATATCTGGGGAACGGGACTGCATACGTACTCAGGTTTATAGAAGTTATAACTTTCGCAGGAAGTCTGGATTGTCATCGGGAGGAATATCCCTCCCTGGACGTTTGCGGGCTTGGACAATGTTCCTGGGGCGACCCAATAGGAACCACGCAATTGAGCCTATCCAACTGAATAAAATAATAATAAGAAGCCAAGCCCATTTAGGTAGGGTGCGGACGGATTCTTGTTCGTTTCGGGCGCAGTCAAATAAGCCATAGAGCCAAATTGCAATAAATCCAAAAGCTAAGAGAACATCAACCATAATTGAAGTTTACTATGTTAAAGAAGAAGTGCGATTGCCAAGGTTGTTGATAGGAATAATTGCAACTTTCCAACTTTGCCCAATAAAGGTATCAATTCAGCGCCGCTCGCCCCATTTCGAATTAATGTAATAATCTGAGAAGTCAATGGGAAAAGAAGAATCGTTACCACTGTCCATGGAGTGATGAAGGCAGCTACCAGAGCCACGAGGTGGGCTCCCAGCAAGAGGGAGATGAACATTATCCGTGCGCGTTTATCACCGAGGCGAACAGCCAAAGTTCTCTTGCCAACGAGTGAATCCTTAGGAAGGTCTCTCAGATTATTTATTGCTAGAAGTGAACATGATAAGGCTCCAACTGGGAGAGAAACCAAGAAACTTTGCCAAGTGATGCGATGTGACTGTACGAGGTAACTGCCCATTGTTGCAACGAGACCAAAGAAGAGGAAGACAGAGATCTCTCCAAACCCCAAATAGCCATAAGGACGCTTACCACCGGTGTACGTCCAAGCTGCGAGGATACTCAGAGAACCTATTAAAAGCAGCCACCACGAAACTCTCACTGCAAGTACTGTTCCAAGAAGAGCGGCAAAGGCGAAACAGATAAGAGCAGCAACTTTCACTGCACGCGCTGTAGCTAAGCCGCTTGCCACTAATCGCGTCGGTCCTACTCGATTGTTATCAGTTCCCCGGATTCCATCGCTGTAATCATTGGAATAATTCACGGCTATTTGAAGTAGAAGACTTACTAGGAGTGCAAGCGTTGCATTCAAATAATTGATCAAGTGATGATCGCGTCTAATGAGAGCTGTCCCAACGAGGACTGGGGAGATTGCAGCGGGCAAAGTTCGAGGTCGGGCACCAACGACCCATATATTTGTTGAACTCATAAGACAATCCTCTCAAATAATTCAGCGAGTTTATTACGATCTGGCTTTCCGATCGAACTCCGAGGTAACTCAATGCCAGGTAAGAAATATTTGGGAACGCTATGGTTTCCAAACTTCACTCGTAACAGATTTGAGATTTCGCTCTTCTCGATAGGGCGAGAACTTGCTAGGCAGAGAGCTTCTCCCCACTCTGGACTTGAAATCGCACAACTCATAAAGGTATCTGGCTCTTTACTATTGAGAAAATTATCTATGACACCTAATGAGATTTTTTCACCTCCAGAATTAATGAGATCATCAAGGCGACCAGATACGATCAATTTTCCATTCGTAAATTCACCGACATCATTTGTTACAAACCAGCCTGCGCTATCCGCAAGTGAGCTTGCGATTCCCAAATATTCTTTAGCCTGCATCGAACCACGTAACGCGATCTGATTGCCTTCTCGAATTTCGACTTCAACTCCTTGTAACGGTACTCCGTTGTATACGCAGCCGCCACTCATCTCGGACATTCCATAGGTAGTGACAACATTTACCCCACGCTCTTTGGCTTCCTGTAGTAGCTCAGGGTTGATCGCTGCTCCACCGACAAGTACTGCCTTTGCTTTTTGAAGCGAGAGCAGCGATTCGCCAGATTCTTTGAGTGCTCTAAAAAGTTGCGTCGGAACCATAGATGTATATTCAAAATTATTCGCAGCGATATCCGTTCCCAATTCAATAGCACGTACTAATACATTCACTCCAGCTATGTGATGTGTTGGCAACATAAGGGACCACCTCTCGGAGCGTGTAGCCCCCAGAAATTGGTGAGAGGCCCAGGCACTAGCTCGAAGTGCCTCGGCAGTCAGAGCTACTTCCTTCGGTAAACCAGTTGACCCACTCGTGGGAATAACAACAGATATTGAGGGGTCTACTGCTTTAAATGCTGATGACCCAAAGGCTAAGGCCGGCCCATTGCCATTAAGGGCAGCACGCAAGGAGTTTTGAATCTGTGGGATTGACCACGCTGCCGGTACTTTATATAACTCTCGCGGTGACTTATTAACCATAGCCCCCGTAGGCTATCTGCTTGTAACGCAAAACTGGAAGTGAAAGTCGTACTAGACGTGCAAAGGGAGTCAGTGTGAGCAAGCCGTTTAAGCGTGATCCAGGAAGCCGAGAAATTCCACATTGGGAGATTGGCGAAGGTGGTGAGAAGTTCACTGACATCATCTATCAGGTAGCGCAGGGTATGGCCAAGATCACCATTAATCGTCCACAGGTACGAAATGCCTTTCGCCCTGAAACTTTATATGAATTGCAAGAGGCTTTCTCATTAGCCCGTGACAATGAATCGATTGGAGTCATCATCTTCACGGGTGCTGGTGACGAGGCATTTTGTTCTGGTGGAGACATCAATGTGCGTGGAGATGATGGATACATCGGAAGTGATGCGCTGGGCAAAAAAGGAATAGGCCGATTGAATGTTTTGGATCTGCAGATACAAATTCGTAGATTACCGAAACCAGTAGTGGCCATGGTTGCTGGATGGGCTGTTGGGGGAGGACACGTACTTCATGTCGTCTGCGATCTCACCATCGCTGCAGACAATGCCAAATTTGGTCAGACCGGACCAATGGTTGGCTCCTTTGATGGTGGATATGGAGCGGGTTTGCTTGCAGCTCACATTGGCCAAAAAAAGGCACGTGAAATTTGGTTCTTGTGTCGTCAGTACGATGCACAGGAAGCACTAGAAATGGGACTCGTAAACACCGTAGTCCCGGTTGCAGAGTTAGAGGCGGAGACAGTTTCCTGGTGCAGAGAAATGCTTAGACATTCTCCGATGGCCCTGCGACTTTTGAAGGCGGGATTAAATGCTGCCGACGATGGACTTGCAGGTGTGCAACAACTCGCTGGTGATGCCACGCTCTTGTTTTATTTGACAGAAGAAGGTCAGGAGGGTCGCGATGCTTACAAGGAGAAGCGCGAACCCGATTTCAAAAAATTCCCACGTCGCCCATAATTATGCTCGAAGATTACATCTCGGATTTATTGGTTCTTGCGATACCGCTTCGCAATAAATTTCGGGGAATTACGGTTCGAGAAGTTGCAATATTTCGCGGAGTTCATGGTTGGTCAGAGTTCAGTCCGTTCGTTGAATATGATGATGAAGAATCAGCGACCTGGTTACAAGCAGCGCTAGAAGCTGCGAATGAACCTTGGCCAACTCTCTACAGAAATCGAATTCCAATCAATGGCACACTCCCAATTGTGGAACCATCTCAGGTTCAAGAAATCTTGAATCGATTTTCCGGATGTGCAACTGTCAAGATCAAAGTTGATGATTTTGTAAGAGGCGCTGCGATTGTCGAAGAGGTTTTGAACATTTATCCCAAAATGAAGATTCGGCTGGACGTAAATGGGGGATGGACTTTAGAGCAAGCAATTCATAACTTACAGGATTACCACACACACTTTGGAGATGTATTTGATTATGTAGAGCAACCTGTAGCCAGTGTGCTGGAATTGGCAGAGATAAAATCAAGAGTTCCAATTCGAATTGCTGCCGATGAGTCGATTAGGAAGCGCCTTGATAAAGATTTTAGCGATTTCTCTCAATACGCAGATGTAGCGATACTCAAGTGGCAGCCGCTCGGGGGATTTGCCGCCGCTCACAAGCTTGCTGCGGAGATCAAACTGCCTGTCGTAATTTCAAGTGCGCTTGAGACGGGGATTGGGATTTCACATGGATTGGCGCTCGCAGCTTCATTATCTAACGAACCGTTAGATTGCGGATTAGGTACGGTTGCGCTTTTATCTAGTGATGTATGCGAGCCTCCGGTCCTGGCTAGCAACGGATTTCTAGAGGTCAAGAGACGTGAGCCCGTCTCGTATGAGAAGTATCTCGCAACTCCAGAGCGCGAACTCTTTTGGCGGCAACGTATTCTAAGAACCCTAGAGGTTTTGGAGAGGCGGAGAAGATGAGTTCTACAACTCTCGCCCGTTCTACAGTTCGCCAACTTATAGAAATTGGAGTCTGTGATTTTGTTCTATCACCAGGTTCGCGCAACGCTCCATTATCAATAGCGTTATTTGAAGCGGAGGGAGCTGGATTAATCAATTTATATGTACGAATTGACGAGCGAGGAGCAGCCTTCTTTGCACTGGGGTTGAGTAAAGCCTCTGACACCTATGTGGCGGTTATCTGTACCAGCGGAACAGCCGCTGCCAATTTTCACCCTGCAGCGCTTGAGGCATATCACTCAGCCAATAAATTATTGGTGATAACTGCAGATCGCCCTGCTGCTCTACGCAGGACTGGTGCTAATCAGACAACTCTTCAGGTAGGAATTCTGGCTCCGATAGAGAGTGTCGATGTAGCTATCCCTATTGATATCTCCGAAGTCTTATCGACGGGTCCGATTCATCTTAATATGCAATTTGATGAACCATTGCTCTCAGGGGATCACAAAGAATGGTTAGCTGGGTTAACTCCACGACCACTCACACTAGAAAATATTGCAAATATGTCACCTGAAGATTCGGATAAACCTGGCGTGAAATTAAATTGCGCACCTCACGGAGTCCTCATCGTCGGTCATGACCGCGCTGGGATCACACCGCAAGAGATCACAGCCTTTGCGCAGAAACTAGGCTGGCCCTTGGTTGCTGAAGATCCGCTCTCTTTTCCTTCGGCAATTCCCCACGCGGCGCTTTTTCTTAGTGATAACGAAATTCGAGGTGTTTTAAAATCTGAACAGATAATCGTTATTGGACGAGCCAGCCTTTCTAGAAGTGTCAACACTTTTATCAAGGAGTGCGTTGAATTAGTTGTGATTGATTCGCGTGTGATTTCGGTGGATACCGAACGGAAGGCTCAACGGTTTTTTTCACATTTGCCTAGTGTCCAAGTGAATGTAGATAGTTCATGGATTAGAAAATGGCAAGAAATATCAGATTTAGCTCAAAATACCGTGCAATTAGATTGGTCAGAACAGAGCGTCGTTAGGGCGATCTCGGCTAACCTTCCCGATGGTTCTGCCTTCTTTGTTGGAAGCAGCAGACCGGTTCGGGATATTGAGGCATTTGCACGACCGCGAACTGGTGTCACGACTTTCGCAAATAGAGGACTTGCAGGAATTGATGGAAATATTTCTTGCGCTTTTGGAATTGCGGAGAAGTTTGAGCGCACTTATGCCTTGTTGGGTGATCTCACTTTTTTACATGATATTTCAGCCTTGGTGAATCCAAGTAATGCAAACCTCACCATTTTTGTTATCGACAACAATGGTGGCGGAATTTTCAATACCCTGCCACAAGCAAGTGTTGATGGATTTGAGAAGATATTCGGAACCGCGCACAACTTAGATATTGTGAAAGTTATACAGGGCTTTGGCCTTAATGTGCAGAAAGTTAAGAGCGACTCTGATTTATTACACTTGATAAGACATCAAACACTAGGTCTTAATTTTGTAGTTATTGCGGTTCCCAACCGCACTATAAATGCTGAGAAATTAAAGGAAGTTACTCAGAGCCTAGTTAACGCCGTTCGAATCGGTAATAATTTAGCTTGACTCTCTGCTAGCTCTTGTTCGGCATTGGAGCCTGCCACAATCCCACAACCAGCAAAGAGTCGAATCGATCGCTTATCTTCGGAAATTTCACCACAACGTAACGCGATGCCCATCTCTCCGTCTCCATGAGCGTCGACCCATCCAACGGGACCTGCATATCTCCCGCGATTCATAGATTCTAATTGCGCAATTACTTCGCGTGCCACTTCCGTTGGCGTTCCGCAAACCGCGGCAGAGGGGTGTAAGGCGGCGGCCAATTTAAAAATATCCACCTTGGAAGCTGAATCGTTGATAACTCCAGTCACATCGGTTGCTAGGTGCATGACGTTAGGAAGGTGAAGAACAAAAGGTGCGTCTGGAACATTAGTTGAGGAAGCGAATGGTTCAAGGGCCTCTGCAACTGAACGCACGGCGTATTCGTGCTCTTCTAAATCTTTGGAAGATTTAGAGAGAGAGCCAGCAAGCGCAAAGTCCCGCTCCTCATCACCTGTTCGCCTAATGGTTCCAGCAAGAACTCTTGACGTTACCAATGATTTATTGAGACGGACTAACAATTCTGGTGTGGCTCCAATCAGGTTATCAACTAAGAATATCCACGTTGATGGATATTCTGCTTCAAGAGATGTAATGAGGTCTGCGGGATCAATCTCACTATCTGCATGAGCAACGAGATCTCGCGCCAATACTACTTTCTCCAGCTCTCCAGATTTGATCCGGGAAACAGATTCTTTAACGGCGCTGGTCCATTGCGTATCCGATAGAGCACCTGGCTCCCAAGTGAGAGTTAATCCATTACGAGTTTTTAAAGTACTTGACCGACTAAAGATTTCTGGTTGCTGATCACCGATCCAGGTAATCCAGGATTTACCGCTTTTCTGCACAACTACTATCTCGGGAATTGTTAAGAGGGATGGTTGATCGTCGGTAAATGCGAAGGAGGTAAAAAGGATAGGTCCAGTACCGACGCCGTGCACATTGTTTTTAATAATTAGTTGCGAGAGTTCTTTTTGCCACCAAGCAGATGCATCTGCAAACCTTTTCTTACCATGAACGATATGTGATTTGAATTCTCCGAAGGCAACAAAACCATCAGCTCCGCGAATCCAACTCGCACTGATTGGAAGATGGGTTGCAATCTCACTCAAACGAGGATGCTCCCCTAAGAGTTCTGTTGTAATGCGTACAGCCATAGGCTTAAGTTAAGTGCCTTTAACGTTTTGGGACAAAACGCCAGATCGTTGGCATAGCGGTAGAAGCGATTGCGATCTTTATCACTTCACCAAGAATAAATGGGGTGAATCCGGCTTTAAAGGAAAACGCCCACGATGCGTGGATTGCATGATGGAGCCAGAGCAAGCCAGATGAAAATATAACTAGATCACCAAGAACCATCGTGGGAATCACGGTTTTAATCTTCTGGTCCCATTTACGACCCGCGAGGAACCCTGTGAGTAGTGATGCAAGCAACATTCCAACAAGATATCCACCCGTGGCTCCAGAGATTCGTGAGAAACCATGTCCTCCCGTGGCGAAGACTGGAGCACCCACAACCCCGATTAGGAGGTAGCTGGTGAAGGTGGTGAAGCCAAGAGATGCTCCATAAGCGCTACCCAGCAAGAGTGCTCCGAGAGTTTGGCCAGTGAGGGGTACCGGTGAACCTGGAATCGGAAAGGAGATTTGAGCCATGAGCGATAAGAACGCTACTCCGCCAGCGACAAGCGCAACCTTGGTCATGAGATCGCTGCGCGAAATAAGCGCTCCGCGTAATGTGGCGCTTGAAGATATTGACATCGATCTCCCTTTCAGGGTGAAGCCTTGAAGACTTAAAAAGCGGCGGCATGGTTTGAAGTTGTCATCCCAGCCTAGTATCGAAAGAATGAACCCGTGAGTAAGTCAGCGGATTTAAATAAGGAGCCTGAAGAGGTCGCTTCGATGTTCGATGGTGTGGCTAAGCGATATGACTTCATGAACGACCTTTTGAGCTTAGGTCAGACCAAAGCCTGGCGCAAGAAAGCGACCGCAATCATCGCCCCGAAAGCGGGAATGAAAATTCTTGATATTGCAGCTGGTACGGGCTCCTCTAGTCGCCCTCTTGCTGATGCAGGTGCGAACGTTATTCCAGCTGACTTCTCTCAAGGAATGCTAGATGCTGGAAAGAAGCGCCATCCTGATCTGCATTTCACGTTGGCAGATGCGCTCAAACTTCCTTTTAATAACGATGAATTTGATGTCGCTACCATTTCATTTGGCTTGCGCAACACCAATGATGTAACCAAGGCGCTCCAAGAAGCCTTGCGAGTGACCAAGCCCGGCGGGAGGCTCGTAGTCGTCGAGTTCTCACATCCTATAAATAAGGTGCTTCGTACCATTTACATGAAATATTTGATGGAGCTGCTGCCGAAAGTATCTAAGAAATTATCCTCCAACCCAGATGCTTATATTTATCTGGCGCAATCAATCCAAGCGTGGCCAACGCAAGAGCAACTTGCCGAGAAAATTAATTCGGCTGGGTGGGGAAGTGTTGCGTGGCAGAACTTCACCTTTGGAATTGTAGCCGTGCATATTGCCTACAAGAATGCGCAGTAATTTATGGCCTTTGGGATTCCTCACCTTGATGTAAGGCTTGAGCTCTCCATCCGCTCTGATATGAAGCGGGTCGAAGATTTATTGCTCCTGCAAATTCAAGGTGATTATCCGCTTGTGATTGAAACCTCCCGCCATTTAGTAGAAGCAGGTGGAAAGAGATTGCGCCCACTACTTGCGCTACTTGCTGCGCAATTTGGAGATTCAAAGCGGCCCGAGATTATTCAAGCGGCGGTTGTTTGCGAACTCACGCATCTTGCAACTCTTTATCACGATGATGTTATGGACGAAGCACCACTGCGACGTGGAGTTGAAAGTGCTAACGCACGCTGGAATAACACTGTCGCGATTCTGACTGGGGATTACCTGTTTGCGAAGGCTTCTGATCTTTTAGCAGATCTTGGTCCCGAGGCGGTGCGTTTGCAGGCTCGCACCTTTGAACGCTTAGTAATTGGTCAGATAACTGAGACTCAAGGCTCCACATTAGGGCTATCAGCGCTCGATCATTACCTTCATGTGGTTGCAGATAAGACTGGTTCGCTTATCGCAACATCTGCCCGATTCGGCGCGTTACTTGCCGGAGCCCCTTCTGATGTGGTCGAAGCACTAACCCGTTTTGGAGAGAAAATTGGAGTGGTTTTTCAGTTGGCTGATGATGTTATCGATATTGAATCTGAGTCGAATGAGAGTGGTAAAACACCTGGTACAGATTTAAGAGAGGGAGTCCCCACACTTGTCACCCTCTTTGTATTAACTTCCGAAGATCCTGCCGATGATTCTCTGAAAGAAATATTATCTGCCCCCATCAAGGATGAGTCTGTGGTTGCGAGCACGCTTACAGAGTTACGGTCGCATAAGGCGATGGCTGCGTCTAAAGAGTTACTACACAAATATGCAGATGGCGCACAATTAGAGTTGAAAGACTTGCCTGATGGTGCCGCTAAGCGCGCCTTAATCGAGCTCTGCGAAACGATTATCACTCGAACTTCCTGACTTAACAAGGTCGTAACCGAAGAAGAAGAGTGCGACCCAGACAATCAAAAATCCGATCCACCTTCCTGTGGTCATTGCTTCGTGGCGGATCAGAACGCCAATAATAAATTGCACAGTTGGAAGGATGTATTGAAGCAAGCCGAGGGTGGTGAACTTTAAGCGGTTTGCGGAGCCATTGAACATCAGCAGAGGCGTCGCAGTTACTACTCCGGCCAGCACCAGCAGAGTCGTCAGTCCAAGGTGGTGACCAAATTGGCCGGTTCCTTTGTGAGCCAACCAGAGAAGGTAGATGGCGTAAGGAATAACAGAGATGGACGTCTCTATAGCTAGTCCTTCAAGGGCTCCTAGCCCGAGTTGCTTCTTAACCACTCCATAAGAGCCCCAAGATCCCGCTAGGGCAAGTGCAATCCAAGGGGGTCTTCCATAATCAATAGCCAGAACAATTACTCCGATCGAAGCAAAAGCTACCGATACCCATTGCAATTTTCGTATCTTTTCATTGAGTAAAAAGACTCCAAAAGCAATTGTGATGAGTGGGTTAATGTAATAACCAAGGGCGCACTCAACCACATGGCCATGGTTAACTCCCCAGATATAAGCCAACCAGTTAATTGAAATTAAAATTGTGGAGAGTAAAAGACGCAGAGCGATTTTTCGATCTCTGAGCATAGTGAAGGTCGTTCGTAACTTGCCGGTGAAAAGGAGAAGAGAAACACAGAAAACAAATGTCCAGATGGCGCGATGCGCGACTATCTCAATCGGATTGGACGGCTCGAGCAACGGCCAATAGAGCGGGAAGAGCCCCCAAATAAAGTAGGCGCCGATACCTAAAGTTAAACCAACTTTGTAACTCTTCATTCCTCGTTAGTAACTAAAATTATCTATAATTTTGAAATTGTACTGAAAATTCCCACGGATGATCCTTTACAATTTGGATAGCGATCTGTAAATCGTCGCGGCTCTTACTGGAGACACGCAGTTCTTCGCCTTGGATCTGAGTTTTGAGCGTCTTAGGTCCTTCATCTCGTAGAAGTTTGGCGATCTTCTTGGCATCTTCGGTTTTAATTCCCTCTTTGAACGATGTCGAAAGCTTATAAATCTTGCCACTGAGTTGAGGCTCACCTGCATCAAGATGTTTAAGGGAGACTCCACGCTTTACCAACTTATCTTTGAAAACCTCTAACGCAGCCTTTGCACGATCTTCGGTGTTGGATTCGATGTTGTACTTCTCGCCAGATTTGACGATCGTGGTACCAGTATTTTTGAAATCAAATCGTGTAGAGATCTCTCGATCCGTGGAGTTATATGCGTTGTCCACCTCCATGTGGTCGACTTCTGAGACAATATCGAAACTAGAATCAGCCATTAAGAGCCTCCTGCTTTTTGATGCTGGCACGAGATAAAAGAATATGTCCGACAAAGCCTATAACTAGCGCGATGATTACTCCCACGTTCGCGCTAGCCCAGATCCCGTTCTTACCCCCAATAGCACCCATGAAATATCCCTGCCAAGAGAGCCAGGAAGCTAATGGATTGGTTACAAACCCCCAACCCACGACGGTACCAAAAAGGACAAGACCAATCGAACGTACGTTGTAAATTCCGTATCGACCCGATGTTTGGAAGAGTTCAGACTCGGCATATTCGACTTTTCGCATCACGATGTCAGCGACAAAGATGGTGGACCAGACTGCAATAGGAACTCCGAGCGTAATTAAAAAACCTTGAAACGGTGTGCTGAAATTAGGTGCGATCCATACAAAGTAAATAGTACCTAAGAGCATAATCGTGGCATCGATGGAAGCAGCAACGTGACGTTTTACCGGCAGACCAATCGAAACCAGAGTTATTCCAGATGAGTACAAGTCAAGGATCGCACCACCAACCAATCCCAAGATTGCCACGAATGCAAAGGGAATTAAGTACCACGTCGGGAGAATGGTCGTGAGCGCTCCGATGGGATCAGAGGCAATCGCGTTGCTTAAAGTTTTAGATGAACCTGCCAATAGCGCACCATAGATAACAAGTACGACTGGAATGAGGGATGATCCAAATACCGTCCAAAAAATAACTCCAGTACTGGAAGTTTTTCGGGGGAGATATCTGGAGTAATCGGCGGCAGAGTTCACCCAGCCCAGACCTATGCCTGTGATACCGAGGATCATCGCTCCAATAAATCCTGCTTTAGAACCAGAGTGAATCGATTGCACCGCGTGCCAATTAATTTTGTGAATTGTTAAGGCGATATAACCGGCGGTAAGAACGATGGTTGCGAGAGTCAACCAACGCTGAATTCGCATAATGGTGTGAAAGCCGAGCACTCCACCAAGTACTGTTAAACCCGCGGCAACTATGAATCCAAGTACTCCTGCCACATTGTGATTGATATGACCAAGTCTGGCGAAGACCGTTTGAGCCGCTAAAGTTGCTAGTGAGACAAGCACGGTCTCCCACCCGACGAAAATTAAGTACGAGAGAAAACCTGGAAGCACATTTCCCTTTATTCCAAAGGCGGCTCGCGACAAGGTCATGGTTGGAGCGTTGGAGCGCTTTCCAGCTAATGAACTCACACCCACGAGCACGAAGGAACCAACAGTTCCCACGATTGCTGCCCACGTGGCCTGCCAGAACGAGATCCCAAAATTAAGGAAGAACGACCCATATGAGAGCGCTAAGAGGGAGACATTTCCAGCAGCCCATGGCCAGAATAGGGATCGAGCGGTCCCATGTCTTTCAGATTCAGAGATGAAATTAGTTCCATGGGGTTCGATCAGGTTCAGAATGTTCACGGGAGCACTCTAACGAATCAGAGCGAGATGACTATTTCAACTCAATTCTTCTAATGTCCAAATAGTGCGCTAATACTCCGCTGCCAATTAATGCTGTGGCAGGAAGTAGTAGAGCGACAGGTAAGCCGAATAATCCAGCAAGGCTCGAGATAGCAAAACGTCCAATGAGAAATCCAGTAGAGGCTATAACGGCCAATCGAGTGAGGGCGCGAGCAGTGGGAATCCCCGGGATGCTGCCTGCCACTGATACATAGGAAGGTGGCATAGGGGAGATGCCAAGGCCCAATATTGCGTATGCGGTACACATACTAATGAGTGCGGTGTAGTTGTGATGAGTTCGCTCTGCATTAGAAATTATAAGTCCAATCAAGTACCCAAACCCACCAAGTAGCCCTCCTACACGTATGACTAATGGAATTCCATATTTATCAATCAATCGTCCAACTGTAAACCGCCCCGCGATTTGCGCAAGAACAAAACAGGTATACCCCAATGTGTTTACGCCAATTGGAATTCGCAAGTCTTCTTTGAGATAGATGGAGGACCAATCTGCAACTGATGTTTCAGCGATGGTCGCCAATAGTGAGCCGATCGCGATCATCCAGATAAATTTTTTGATCTCCGGAGGAATTGGCAGGTGTTGAGGAAGATCCGAATTCATCCTCACATCATGATGATCTGCGGAGAGTGGAAGGAGTGCTCTAGAAACTACTAAGCATCCGAAGAGTGCAACCAATGAGTTTCCGAGTAAATGCCAATCTACAGATACATATTTCGCAATCGCTCCCGCCGCAAATGAAGCGGTAAAAGCGCCGATAGACCAGCTACCATGAAAGGAGGGCATGAGTGAACGTCCAATGCTCTCTTGAATCATTGAACCTTGCGAGTTGCAGGCTATGTTCATGAGAGAATAAGTGGCTCCAGCAGAGAAGGCCACTAAAGGTATTTCCCATATGCGATTAACAAAACCATATGCAATTTGTGAGCCAGCTACTCCAAAAATGATCAGCTGTGCTGTGCGACGCGTTCCAATTTTGCGACTTAACTTTGATCCAAAGAAATTGCCAAAAATTGATCCAAGATTTCCAACCATTATGCAATACCCAAAAATTGCATCTGAGGTGTGAGTCTGCCCCTTGATTTCAGCGAACCTGGCAGAAGTAGCTGCGACCGCGACTCCCATAAAAAAGAAAGTGGTTCGCAAGCCCCACTTAGCCCTTTGAACCCGTTCGGTGGTAGGGGCGGTCACTGGTGTAATTTAGTCGAATTACGAGACTTTGATTCGCAATACGCTAATTTTCTCGCATGGCCGAATTAATCTATTACTGCGGAACGATGGATAGTGGAAAATCCACCCTTGCTTTGCAAACCGCGCACAACCGTAAGAGTCGTGGTCTAGAGGGGCTAATTTTAACAAATAGGGATCGTGGGGGGACTGGGGTAATAACCAGTCGTTTGGGACTGCATTCGGCTGCTTATGAAGTAAGCCCGGAATTTAATATCCTTGATTACATCACGAATGAAAGAGATTCAGGTCACAAAATTGAATATGTAATTTGCGATGAGACACAGTTTTTTGAGCGGGAGCATATTGAACAACTAGCAAAAGTAGTTGATGAGCTTGGAATCGATGTATTTGCTTTTGGAATTTTGACTGATTTTCGAACTAAATTGTTTCCCGGTTCGGAGAGACTCATTGAGTTAGCAGATCGAGTTCTACCCTTGCAGGTCGAGGCTCTGTGCTGGTGCGGGGTTCGCGCCACTCATAATGCCAGAGTCGCAAACGGTTCAATGGTGACCGAAGGTGATCAAATAATGCCCGGTGATGTCGGATCTCCTCAAAAAATTGGTTACGAAGTACTGTGCCGACGTCATCACATGCAGAGAATGAACTCTGCTCGTTCCCATTGAACTCGGTATTATCTTGCGAATATCATGAGAACTGTTCGGTATTCATAGACGGAACTCATCTCGGTATTTAAAATTCAGTATGGCATCCGGTGGGCTCACTCCTCTTGAGTTTCGATACGAAATGAAAGCACCAAGTGAAAACCGCTTCCGAGCCGATATTCAAGGGCTACGGGGAATAGCCGTTCTTTTGGTCCTCCTTTTTCATGCGGGTATTCCCGGATTTAAAGGAGGATACGTAGGAGTCGATATCTTCTTCGTCCTAAGTGGCTACCTAATAACCGGCAACTTATTGCGAGAGTTGAACTCCACCGGACGAATCAATTTTAGAGAATTTTATGCTCGCAGAATCAGGCGCCTACTACCCGCTTCATTTCTAGTCCTTTTGGTTACTTTAATTGTCTCTGCAATATGGTTCCCACCACTATTGCTGCCTGGATTAGCAGTTGATATTTCTAGTGCAGGGCTCTATATCTCAAATCTGGATTTTGCTTTTAGGGCAACTGATTACTTTGCATCCACAATCATCCCCTCTCCAGTTCTACATTTTTGGTCGCTTGGAGTGGAAGAGCAGTTCTACCTTTTCTGGCCGCTCTTGATCGCACTAGTAACGCTACGTAGAAAATTCATTTCAGTAAAAATTCTTTTTTTATCATTGTTGGTTTTTGCCTCTTCGCTAACGTTTGCAAATTGGCTTCTACCTAGAGATCAACCGTGGGCATTCTTCTCTTTACCCACCCGAGCGTGGGAACTTATTCTTGGGGCTATTCTCGCCAGTGCAACAGTGGTTATTTCAAAGACTCCCAAAATTATGGCTGGATTGGCTGGAATTGTTGGGTTGGGCATGATCCTGTATTCGGGGTTCGCCCAGAATGATCCCCTCAAATTTCCTGGATCAACTGCTCTCATTCCCACTGTCGGCGCCTTTTTGGTTATTGCCGCGGGATCCGTTCAAGTATTGTCGTGGCCATCTCGATTACTTAACTTTAATCCGTTGCAATATCTTGGAAAGATTAGTTATTCACTTTACCTATGGCATTGGCCCGTTCTTATAATTCCACAAGTAATTGCAGGAACTACCCTCACTATTTCGAAGAGAGTTGCGCTTGCTCTCCTATCCATAATCTTGGCAACGGTGACAGAAAAATATATTGAGGATCCATTTAGGCGAGGATTTGTTATTTCTCTCAGGCCATTGCGCAATCTTGTGACAGCTGGTGTTATCGCCTGCCTATTAGCTGTAACAGCTTTTGGCGCAGACTATGCTGCAACTGGGGCGTTAAGAGGAAGTAAGGTAACTGCCAGTGCTCAAGATCAGCGTGATTACATAGATTCAATAACCATAAAAAGTACTCCGAAAGTGACTTCTCCAACCAGAGCTATGACCGTGGATTTTCCAGTCCCTATCGATTTGCAACCCGATCTACTAGTGGCGAATAAAGATCGTCCAATTTCTTACTCCGACGGATGCCATACTCAAATGAATCTCAAGGCATCCACAAAGCCGTGCATATACGGTGATACAACTTCTAACACAACTGTGGTTCTATTTGGTGACAGCCATGCCCTGGCGTGGTTCCCCGCCTTTAATCAAGTGGCAAAGGAGAATCATTGGAAACTACTGTCATTGACAATGTCGGCCTGCACGCCAGCCACCATAAATGCTTATGACCGGAGTACTGCCTCCATCATGAAAAACTGTCCTATCTGGAGAGAGACCGCAATTGAGAAGATAATTGCTCTACATCCCTATATGGTTTTAATCGCTTCAACTCGTGGATTTGAAACAACTTCTAATGGAATCGTCCTCAAGGGTCCCCAAAAAGCTACGGTTTTTGAAGGTGGCATGAACAAAACAATCTCCAGGATTCAAAGCAGTGGTGCTCGTGTAGTGATGATGTCTGATACTCCAGCTCTTGCGCAAGATCCTTTGGTCTGCCTATCTGCTCATCTCAAAAGTACTCTTGCGTGTGCAACACCCGTAGCCAGAGCAATTTCCGACGACTGGATCGCTGTTGAAACACAAGTGGCGAGCCATAATTTGATACCACTGATTAAGCCACAAATGTGGGTCTGTCCAACTGACCCATGCCCAGTCGTCATTGGAAAAATACTCACCTACATCGACACAGGACACATGACTGCAACTTTCTCTCAAGCATTAGCAGGTCGCCTAAAGACTGCAATCAACACTGCGCTCCTTGTCAATTAACGAAAATATAGACAAATTCCTTACTTTTTCTTAACTTCATTAATACGGTAATATCCGCAGGCTGTTCAAAATTCGACCTTGGCGGGTTGCCCGAGCGGCCAATGGGAGGGGACTGTAAATCCCCCGGCTCTGCCTTCGAAGGTTCAAATCCTTCACCCGCCACCAGTTAGTTCATCTGTATTCCAAGCGTATTAATATGTAATTGTGTGACCTTTCGCCGTTATTATGGCATCAGCTACTGACAATCACAAGGTCAGTTTTCACCTAGTTTAGGACAGTTTGTGACGCTAATTCATACACCAATTCATACACCCCCACCTTTAGGTCACTTGGAAATAATTCATACATCAGGGATTACGGATAGGTGAAGGTTTCTTGAGTCAAGGCAGTAGC
>JAYTQV010000014.1:0-3132 GCA_043746515.1 Actinomycetes bacterium
AGAACTCACTACCGAGCCATCTTTTAGGGGAAAGCTTGCGGCAGATAAGGAGGTTGATTGGAGTAAAGAAAGCACCGATCTCTAGTGCCTACGAACTCATTTTAGCGATAAACTCGGGCATCAATTCTCTACCGGGTGAAAAGTTAGGCGTAGTTGTAGGCGTAGTTGGTCAAAAAACACGCTCAAATTGGACACTTAAACGGGGGTTTCGGAGTCCTTTCGTCTCCGCAAGATAAGCGCCCCCAACTCAATGAGTTGGGGGCGCTTATCTATTGATATGACTTATTATTACTTGTTCTTCACTGGTGCTACTGGCTTGGTTGGATCGGTTGGCTTTACTGGCTTAGATGGTTGTACAGGTACAGATGGCTGTATTGGACGAACAGGTTCAGCGCCGAGTGCGGAGACCGCGCTCTTAAAAGTGGAGTTTGCGGCTTTAGTGGTATGCGACCACGCGGACAATGCGGAATTCAGAGCATCGGTTGTTGGCGTACCGGATGTTGCAGAAAGAAAAGTTGCATCAATTGCATCGAGTGCGCTCTTATGGGCGGCCTGGAGCGGAGCTAATTGAGCTTGGTAAGCGGCATTTGCGGTTCGGAATGTGGTGATTGTTGCTTGCCAATTAGCCCAATAATTCGAAATTGTGGTGTGCCAGTCTGACCAGTATTTGGCCATGGCAGCTCGGTAATTTATGTCATTATTGACAAGGGTAACTCTGAACTGCGTTACTGCAATTTTGTAAGCAGCCAGTTGGGTCTGATAGGCAGATGGGCTGGTAGTTGGAGCGGGGGTGGTATCGGCAAATGCCGTTGTTGTGGATCCAATGAACAAGCCCGAGGATAAGAGGGCTACTGCGACGAGTTTCTTTGATTTCATTTTCTACTCCTTGAAGGATGGGCACGGTTACCCTTAAAGGAATAATTGAGCCTCACATTGTGAAACCCTTGTGAAATTCAACGTGGATTCTTGTGGGTTAGGCATTATTTAATTCAAATTGCTGAGTCATTTAAGGTGAACCCACTACATGAAATAAATGAACTGGACGACCCGTTGTTCCGTATTGGAGTACCAATTCTAATTGCCCATTTTCCACCATCTGCGAGAGATACCTTTGGGCAGTAGCTCTACTCAAACCCAGTGTGTCTGATACATCATTGGCTGAAACTGGTCTTTTCCCGCCTTCTATCATTTTTAAGATTGAAGAAGCGGTGGGATTTTTAGGAATATCATCCGCTTTTTTCCCGGATCTTGGCCCACGCATTAGAATCGAAAGCCTATCTAATTCATCTTGTGAAACTTCTTCTTGCTCAATTAGTTTTTTGCGAGCAGACTGGTACGTCAGTAATCTCTCTGTCAATTGATTCTTGCTAAATGGTTTCATAATGTATTGAGCAGCCCCTAACTGAAGTGCCTCACGCACGTTTCCGACATCTCTAGCAGCAGAAATGATAAAGACATCGGCTCTTATTTCTCTTGGCAGATGTTGTAGACGTAAAAAAAGGTTCAATCCGTGGTCATCGGGAAGATAAAGATCTAATAAAACTAAATCAGGTTTCTTCTCAATGATCATGTCATAAGCCTCAGCACAGGTGTGTGCCTTTCCAACAACTCTAAAACCAGGCACATTAGACACATAGGCGGAATGGATATCTGCAACTCTAAAATCGTCCTCCACGATCAATGTATCAATCATCAAACTCTTGCTTTCGTAGGAGCTTGAATGTTTATGGGGAGATTGACTACAAAGGTTGCTCCTCCATTGTTACTTGCTGTTATCACCCCAGAAGACTGTCTGACGAGTCGATGTACGATGGCTAAACCCAACCCACGATGTCTATCACCATTGGATAATTTTGTTGAATATCCATCTTGGAAGACAATTGAAGGATCAAGTTCTGGTAATCCAGGACCACTGTCATGAACCGATATAAATTTTGAATAATCATTTGCTTTTTGAAAAGAAACTTCAACTGATGCCATTGGGGAACCTGAAGCCGCATCGATTGCGTTGTCAATTAAATTTCCTACAATTGTTACTAAAGCATTAGGATTAATCTTCAGGTCATCAAGAGAAGTTTCGGCATCAATTGTTAGATTAACTCCTCGCTCCTTTGCGATTGTGACTTTGGCAATTAATAGAGCCGTCATGAGGGAATTGCCCAATTTGATGCTCAATTCCTCTGCCAAATTTGACTGCACAAAGGCAATTTCACCTAGATATTTCTCTGCCTCTTCATACTTCGCCAGCTCAAGCAGTCCATTTACTGTGTGGATTCGATTTGCAAACTCATGCTGCTGACTTCGAAGCGCATCGGTTAAATTCTTCACACTTTCCAACTCCCGGAGTAATTCAATATGTTCAGTACGATCTCGGAGAGTTATAACAAAACCGATCAGATTGCTTGAGTCAAGTACTTCGCGCCTATCGATTACTATCGAATGTTTTTCGGTTAACACTTGGAAATCACCAGGTGTCTCTTCTTCCCCTAGCAGCAAAGAACTGATGCGACTTTTCGCAACGACATCACTCACCCTTTTGCCCAAAACATTTTCACTTAACCCTAGTAGCCGCAAGGCTTCATCATTTATGAGAGTTATTCTATTTTCTAAATTGAGTGTGATTACTCCCTCTCTTATGGAGTGTAATACTGCTTCTCGCTCTTGTGTGAGCGTCGTGACAGCTTCTAACTCTTCGTTCAATTTACGGCTGCGCTCCAAACGCACCAAAAATTCAGAAATTAAAAGTCCTAGTAGCAATAAACCAATCCCGTAGAGGAAAAAACCATGAATTAGGAATGAACTACCTGTAGATAAAGCGCTAAGCAATATACCAGCAGAGACCATTCCAACGATTTTCCCATTCACACCGTAAATGGGAGCTTTGCCATTCACTGAGACCCCAAGGGTGCCGGCTCTATCAATCGTCGTATATGAACGCCCTTGCAGAGCTGGCTGTGAGCCATCTAATTTTTTCCCAATTAATTTTGGATTGGGATGTGAAAAGCGAATTCCTTGAGCATTTGCAATTACTACATATGATGCTTGGGTATTTCTCCTAACAGTCTCACCCAATAAGGCCAAGCGATGTTGTGGATCTCCACTTTCGAGTAAAGCTGGAACTGTTGGCATCGA
>JAYTQV010000015.1:0-4798 GCA_043746515.1 Actinomycetes bacterium
AGGGCTAGAAAGTAACTAAAGAGAACATCGACCGGACCTGGCCCCTTGTCGTCAACACTGCGCCACTCATCTGCAGTATTTACCAAACCACCGCGCCACCCAACAGCGGCCCACTCCCCATCCGCTAACTTTGCAATCGTAGGCGTTACGGCATCACCCAGGAATCTGGTCGAAGGATCCATCACTATCAAGTACTCGGAAGGCGCTAGTTTCAACAATGCATTGGCAGCCTCTGCCCAACCCACAGTCTCTTGAATTTGTACGATAAAGGTGCGAGCGTCGAGTTGATGAGTTATCTCCCCAAGATCAGGTTTTCCAGAAATAATTATCATGATTGCAGTTGATTCAGAGACATATTCTTTGATCGACTCAATAGTGAGAATGAGATCATCGATGAAGCCATCAACAATAATGCCGATGGAACTAGCGAATGATTTGTCTGTAAATTTTCGGAGTTCACCAATTCGAGAGACGATAGGAAATGGTGATTTTAATTTGAATTCAAATCCGTCAGCGACATCTAAGACTTCAAAGCCATACTCGGAAATCTTGTTTCGCAGTTCGTCGGCTAGCGCCCAATTCTTGGCAGCTCGAGCAGCTAATCTCGCGCGGGCTAGTTCAACTACAACTTCGGGAGCGCTCATACTTTGATGACCGCTTTTGTCATTCCCAAAACTTTAACTTCATTACAAAGCGCAGTAATTTCTAATTTAACTAAGCCATCAGTATTTTCAATGACTGCACCGCTCACTGTTAGCTCAACATCAACACCGGCGGGAACTACGACCGGCTTGGTAAAGCGCGTGGAAAGTTCACGAACATTGGAACTTCCACCTGCAATAGTTGATACATACTGGCCGACAAGGCCCATCGTATACATGCCATGAGCGATAACGTTCTCTAAGCCCACGGATTTGGCAAACTCCTCATTTTGGTGGATTGGGTTGTGATCACCACTTGCCTGCGCATAAGCAACTAGAGCGGCACGATTAATAATGAATGTGTTGGGAGCAAGGGTTGCTCCCACTTCAAAAGAGTTCATCCCCTAAACACCAGGGTTGACCAGCTCGATACAGCAATTTCGCCGCTCCAGATCAAGTCAGAACGTACGGTAACTATTTCATTACCAGCCATAATGCGAGCGCTTTCAATTGTGGAATTGCACCTCACTTCTGCCCCTGCGGTTAAATTTTTATTTATTAAAAATCTTTGATCCCCATGAACCACTCGAGACCAATCCAAACCCGAATCAACGAGAAGTGATTGAGATTGAGCAAGAGAGATTGTGATGGCGTATGTAGGAGGCGCTACGCTCGTATTAGGTTCACCGAGAGCGAGCGCAAATGCGGCAATCGATTCGGGGGTTATTGACGTACTGGTAGCACCTTCAAAGGTGCGCCCGACTAGGTCGGGGTTAAGCATTAATTAACGAGTTTCGCGGTGAACCGTCGAAAGTTTGCAACGCGGGCAGAACTTCTTGAGTTCAAGGCGATCTGGATCATTTCGACGATTCTTCTTGGTGATGTAATTACGCTCTTTGCACTCGACACAGGCCATAGTGATCTTAGGGCGGACATCCGCGCTCTTACTTGCCATGGTCGTGCTCCTTCATTTCCCTTGAAACGTCTGAAACTTCTTATGTGAGAGGTGAAGATTACTTCATCCCCCGAGATTCGTCTAAATCGTGCTTAAGGCTCCAAAAACATTGAAAATGGTAGCGGAGGCCGGACTTGAACCGGCGACACTGCGATTATGAGCCGCATGCTCTACCAAGCTGAGCTACCCCGCCAAGAGTAAAAGTGAATTTTCGAGCCCCCCAACGGAATCGAACCGTTGACCTTTTCCTTACCATGGAAACGCTCTACCGACTGAGCTAGGGGGGCACACTAACGGGGCAAGGTTACAGGCATTGGGTATATCCAGCGAAATTCATGGCTTGTACCGAACTCGTGCGACGGGAAAGATGACCCTATGAGCGAACCGGAATTTCATATTCGCAAGGTTCCACACTGGCACCGCCCGCACATAGGTGAGCACCGTTGGCCCGTCTCCTTCGTAGTAACCGTTGTCATCGTTCTTCAGTTTCTCTTACCTAAGTCTCTCTCCTTGCGGGTTCAGCCTGAAATCTGCTTAATAGAGGCGATATTGACCTTAACATTGTTTGCGATCAGCCCTGGACGCATCCTTGCGCATCGCAGATCTACCTGGTGGACCGGCATCGCACTCACAGGCGTAATGACCGCCAGCAACGTTGCCTCCGCTGTCCAACTAGTGCAGCGCCTGATCGATGGCACCATCAAGAGTCCAACCAATTTGTTGGCATTTGGTGGATCAATTTGGCTGACCAATATGGTCGTTTTTAGTCTTTGGTACTGGGAATTTGATCGTGGTGGTCCTGGAGCACGCGCCGAAGCTATCGATCCATTTCCCGATTTTCTCTTCCCTCAGATGACCGATCCATCCTTTGCCCAACATGATTGGTCACCAACCTATTTCGACTACCTATTTACTTCTTATACCAATGCGAGCGCATTTAGCCCGACTGATGTAATGCCACTGACTAGGTGGGCAAAGATGTTAATGATGTTGCAGAGCGCTATCTCTTTAATCACTGTAGGACTCGTTATCGCAAGAGCGGTAAATATCCTGCATTAAGTCATTAAGACATCACGTCTGATCAAAAAACGTTAACGCTAAATGGAATCTTCTTCCCATTGTGAATTAGAATCACGATAGTCGTTCCTTTTTTAAGGACTTTAAGTCCGGGATTTGTCGCATATGACCCGTGGTCACCCCCAACAATAAATTCCACGATCTTCGGATTAGCAACCCGCGCGCTCCATTTAGCAGGGTCAGGTACGACAAAAACCACGATGTTCTTCAATGACACGGCGGTATATCCCACGATCGTTGGATCAACCAAGACGGGTGCAATCACTTTACTGCCGGGTGCGGTGTATCGAGGAACCAGGTGCGAGTAGAAAGAGTTGAGCTGTGCGCGCGGAATTCCAACGCTAATTGTTACAACTTGGGTAGCAATCAAATTTCCAGCAGCGGGTCTAGTTACCACGGTGCGGGTTGCGCCACGAATCAACATCATATTCATGGGACAAATATTCTTCATTGAACTCTCAGTTAGGTAGATCGATTTCTTTCCACTGCTATAGGTTACGTTGAGAGCCATGTCCCCGACACCACATTGGTGCATACCAAAATTCTTAAGTGAAAGTCCATCAAGAAAACCAGGTTGATAGACAACATAGTTGAGTCCAACTTGCGCATCTTCAAATGGATTGCCAGATCCCATCGCTATGGCTGGAGCAGCCGTGGACGCTACAAATCCGGCGACCAAGAGAGAAACCAGCCTTTTTTTGATGCCCATGAAAGAGAGGCTACAAGGAACTTCTGAGAATCAGGTTAGAAAAGAGAAGCCTATACTTCTCCAAATATCCATCGACAGGGCCGCCGATGCGAGAGTTTAAATCGCCGAATGGGAGGGCCCACGTGGCAGGCATAACAGCACTCGATGAATTTCTCACCAACGGGGAGCCCCACGACCTGGTCTCCGCACTTTGGAGCGATATAAGGAAAATCCATTCTGCTGAGTGGATTGCTAAGGCCAAGCAGCGCGATCTGTACCTTGCCATGCAAGGGATCACTTTTACCCTCTCGGGTGTCGAAAGACCCCTTCCCGTTGATCTCATCCCTCGCATTATCGATGTCGCGGAGTGGAAAATACTTGAATCGGGAATTAAGCAACGGATTAAAGCTCTCGAGTTATTTTTAGATGATGTCTACGGAAATCAAAGAATCTTTGCAGATCGCGTGATACCTAAATCACTTATCGTAACCTCCGAACACTTTCACAGAAGCGCATATGGAATAAAACCGGCCAACGGAGTGCGCATCCACGTCTCCGGAATTGATATCGTCCGCGATCACGAAGGTACCTTGCGAGTCTTAGAAGATAATCTACGCTCACCCTCTGGAGTAAGTTATGTTTTAGAAAATCGTCGAACTATGGCGCACGTAGTTCCAGAACTTTTCAATGACTACTCGATCCGAAGTGTGGATGAATATCCGGAGCGATTGCTCGCCGCGCTCGTTGCATCTGCGCCAGATTTAAATCCACATCCCAATGTTGTTGTTCTCACTCCAGGCGTTCACAACTCCGCCCATTTCGAACATGCCTTTCTAGCTCGTCGGATGGGCGTCGAACTCGTTGAAGGTCGAGATCTGTATTGCAAAAATAATCAAGTCTTTATGCGCACTACGAAAGGCTCTGAAAGGGTAAATGTCATCTATCGTCGTATCGATGACGACTATTTGGATCCCATTCACTTTAGGCCTGACAGCGTTCTTGGAATCCCAGGAGTAGTCAATGCTGCGAGATCGAACAATGTCACCATTGCAAATGGAATTGGCAATGGTGTGGCTGATGACAAGGCGCTCTACCCATATGTTCCATATTTGATCGAATACTACTTAAGTGAAAAACCAATAATTCCAAACGTTGATACCTACGATTTACAACAACCAGATGTAATGGACTATGTAATGGATAATCTGGCGGAACTAGTCGTCAAACCAGTAGCTGCGTCCGGAGGTTATGGAATCACTATTGGTCCTAATGCCAGCGTTGCAGAACTTAAGGTCGTCGCGCAAGAGATCTCTGCAAATCCTCGCAACTGGATCGCTCAACCTCTGGTCGCATTATCAACCTGTCCAACCGTCTTAGAGGATGGCTCTATCGCATCGCGGCATATCGACTTCAGACCATTTGCTGTAAACGATGGAA
>JAYTQV010000016.1:0-2383 GCA_043746515.1 Actinomycetes bacterium
ATTGCGGGACCAATTGCAGAAATAGATTGCAGAACAAAATCTTGTAATGATCCGGGTGGTACATCACGATCGAAGTAAACCGCAATCTCTGCTTCACCAACTGGTTTAATCCAATCTTTAATATTTACATGTGCATCATTTGCCAATAAACGTTCAGCCAATAAATACCCGACCATTGGTGCATCAATTTTGAGATTAATGAGTCCAGTAGGGGAGCCAAATGCTAATTTCCAACCAACCTGTTTATTGCGTGCCGCTTGATCAAGAATTAGATTGGTTTTAAGTACTGCGTATCCCGATGTTAATCGCGGATCGCTGCGCCATTTACTTTTGGTGATTGTCTTGATCCACTTCGTAACCAGAATCTTCAAGTGAACCGGCACCGCTCCAACCCCAAGCTAATATCGCATCGTGGTCGGATGTATTTTTAAAGCCATGCCAGTGCCCGCGTGGAATCAACACAAAGTCTCCCTTGTGTGCAGCGCGTTCACCCTCGTTGGTATACATGATCCCAGCACCTTCGATCACAATCCAGAACTCTTCACAGTTGGAATGTTTATGGCGATCATGCATTGCTCCTGGTGGCATTACGGTCCAGCCGACTAGCAAATTATCAGAACCCGCCTTCGCCTTGTCGATGGCAAACTGAACCTGCATATTTACCCAACCCTCATCTTGGCGTAGACCTTCGACGATAGGGACATCTTTTAAGTTTGCAAGATATAAATCAGGCTTCATTCGGTAATTCCTCCCATGCGTAAATATGCTTGATGTGCAACAACAAAGTCATTGTGGCCAATTCCCATTCCTCGACAGACATTCATCATTTCATTAGCTGATGCCGCTATCGGTAATGCCATTCCAAGCCTACGTCCTTGTTCTAAAACTAACGTCATATCTTTCTGTTGAATGGTGACATCTGCAAGTGGTTTAGTAGGCATTTTGCCCTCAAGAATAAATGGTCCTCGATATCCAATAACTGGAGACGCGGCGACGCTATTGAGAATTGCATTCACCATTACCTCTCTGTCGACTCCACCTTTTTCAGCGAGCGCAACTGCCTCACCAAATGCAATTACTTCGATCATTAGTAAAGAATTTATGGAAAGTTTTGCTTGTGTTGCGAGTCCACTGCCACCGATATATGTAGCCTTTGAACCGATGTCGAGCAAGACCTTTTCCACTTTGGAAAATACTTCTTTTTCGCCACCTACCATTATCGATGCTTTGCCTTGCCCAATAGTTACTGTGCTACCAGAAATTGGAGCATCAACCATTGTCTTACCAACGGCTTTAAAAGCTTTATTAACTTCGCGACTAATTTCAGGTTCAATGGTGCTCATATCTAAATAAATGGCGTCATGGGAAATTCCATGAATTACTCCGTTGGGACCGAGTGCTATTTCAAGCACCGCTGCGCTGTTAGTCACAATCGAAAAGATAAAATCACTGGCGCGTGCAATCTCGGCAGGGGATTCACCAACCATCATCCCTAATTTTCTTAAGTCGCCATCTTTATCAGGAGATCTATTCCATCCCGTCACTTCGTGACCGGCTGCAATCAGGCGAGGAACAATTACTTGGCCCATGTCGCCCAGTCCTAAAAATCCAATTCGAGCCATTGTGGGAAGGTAACAGTAGAGAATGTTTCTGAACAGTCCTTCCCATCTGACCTGTTTTCATATAAATTCCTGCTACGCGCAATCGATTGCAAGGATGGTCATTCATGGACGAATACATAGCCTCCGCCAAGGCTCATTGGGCCCCCCGCTTTACCGCCAATGGGGTCCCTGCTGTGGACTTTGAACGCGTCACTAAGGATCTGCAATCATGGGATGAATGGTGCGCAGCCTTCTCTAAAGGTGCTGAACTTTATGAACAAATGGGTGAAGAGGCGCTAGCAAAGAAACACTACAAATCTGCTGGAGCCCACTACAGCACCGCTGCTGCTTTCTATCACTTTGCCAAGTTTGTATTTGTACGCCACTACGAAGAGATGAAGGTTGCACACATGAACGCTGTGCGCTGTCGCTCTATCGCAATCAAATACATTGAGTTTCCGGGTGAGCGAGTAGAAATTCCATTTGAAGGTTCCAAAATGGTTGGGATACTGCGCAAACCCCATGGCGAAGGCCCGTTTCCCATTGTTATATTAGTTCCAGGTCTTGATTCCACCAAAGAAGAATTTCTTCCTACCGAGAACCTATTTCTTGAACGAGGCATGGCAATTCTTAGCATTGATGGTCCAGGGCAAGGCGAAGCTGAATATGACCTACCTATCCGCGCTGACTGGGAAGTCCCAGGACGTGCAATCGTTGATTACTTAATAACGAGATCAGATGTTGACCCAGAGAAAATTGCTGTATGGGGTGTAAGTCTTGGC
>JAYTQV010000017.1:0-47568 GCA_043746515.1 Actinomycetes bacterium
TTGCAAAATCAGGCTTGGCTAGAAGCGATAGTCATTGAAGAAAGCATCATTTCCGACCGTATTGAAAGTTATCTCGCTTCTCATAAGAATATTAGAGAATTGCAATCTCTGGGAAAAAACATAGAACGTTTTCAACAATATGTAAATTTAGATATCCCTGAAAATCGTGCGCTTTTGGCGGAGTTGAAGGAGTGGAAAAATTCACGGAATTTTGCTGTGCACATGATGGTGAAAGTTGAAGAGGGCCTGGAGCTTAACTGGGAATCCAGGATTAATTTAGTCAAGGACTCCGCCATAAGTGGCGCTAAATTGGCGAATAATGTGAAGAATTGGTCCAGGCGAAAGCCTCGCTAACTCGGAATACGTTGGTTTATTTATTCCTTGTACTCATTTAATGGCAAGCCAAAAGTCCTTGATTCTTCATCTGCAGTTGACGTGCATTGGTTGAAGATGCGAAGAAAAGTGCCCGCAGAATTGCCCTCTATGCCCGCAGAATTGCCCGCAAACAACTGTTAATTCACTCTAACCGCTGCCAATACCTAGACAACATTTCTTGGTTCTGTTCGCCTTAACACAAGCACAAACAGAATCAAAGAAAGAAGAGTCGCCCTATAAGCCGGATCCTGTCCCTCTCACAAGCGAACTTGCGGGAATGGATCACCATCCATCTAGCCGCACGATTGCTCGTGCGATCAAGCGACCTACCTGATGACTCGAGCGAGCAGCTCTCTGCGCCATCTTTTTGGTCTTGCTCCAAGTGGGGTTTGCCTTGCCATTGATGTCACCATCAATGCGGTGGTCTCTTACACCGCCTTTTCACCCTTACCGCTTGTACAAGCGGCGGTTCTTTTCTGTGGCACTTTCCCGCGGGTTGCCCCGGGTGGGCGTTACCCACCACTTTGCTCTGCGGAGTCCGGACTTTCCTCGGCCGCGCAACAACAAGTGCTGCGAAAACGCGGTGACCCAGACGACTCTTCCGTGTCGCAAGGATACGGGATGGGCATCTTCTTTCGTACTCCCCGGCTTTGGCCGTAGGGTCTTCCTATGACCCATCGCGTTGATCTTGATTTTCTAGCTCTGCCCCTGCATGCCGTTTCCGATGCGGCAATTGCTACAGGTCTGTCGCTAGGTGCTTCCCATGTTGATGTCCGAGTTGAACGGATCCGGACGGGGATCTTGCAGTTGCGAGACACATCTCCTGAGACTCAGACCGATGAAAGCGTATCTGGAGTCGGGGTTCGAGTGATCGTAAATGGAGCTTGGGGCTTTGCTTCATCTCCTGAGATCAGCCCTGACAAGGCATCTGACCTAGCGCGCGTCGCGGTTGCGATGGCAGAGACCAGCAGCCCCCTTTCAACTGAAGAGATCGCATTGGCCCCTGAGCCCGTTTACGCAGGAAAAACGTGGGTGAGTGAATATGAAATAGATCCCTTCGCCGTTCCCGCGGCAGAGAAGATTGCGCGCCTTGCTGATTTGAATTCGCGGTTACTCAAATCTGATGCAGTGAATTTTGCACAAGCCTTCTCCATGTTTGTCAAAGAACAGAAGTATTACGCCGATTCGTATGGAACTTCAACCACGCAGCAGAGAGTTCGGATACAAGCACAGATTGATGCATTCCATGTTGGCGATAATGGATTTGAGTCAATTCGAACTTTGGCGCAACCTGCTGGATTTGGTTGGGAGTGGATGGGTAACTCTGCTTGGGATTGGGATGCAGAGATTGCTGAACTTCCAGAACTCCTTGCAGAGAAGGTGCTTGCTCCCTCAGTTGAAGCAGGACGTTATGACCTTTTAATACACCCTAGCAATCTCTGGCTCACGATTCACGAATCCATTGGGCATGCCACTGAATTAGACCGTGCACTGGGATACGAAGCCAACTACGCAGGAACCTCATTTGCCACCGTGGATAATTTGAACAAGTTGCAATATGGATCATCTCTTATGAACATCACGGGTGACAGAGTAACGCCGCATGGTTTGAGCACCATCGGTTTCGATGATGAAGGCGTAGAAGCTCAGCAATGGGACATTATTAAAGATGGCCTGCTTGTTGGGTATCAATTAGATCGACGAATTGCCGCGCGTGCTGAACGCGATAGAAGTAACGGTTGCGCATTTGCAGATTCTCCGAGCCACGTGCCCATTCAACGGATGCCAAACGTTTCGTTACAGCCAAATCCAACTGGACCGAATTTTGATGAGATGGTTGCGGGTGTAGAAGATGGCATCCTCATCAAAGGTGATAATTCTTGGTCGATTGACATGCAGCGTTATAACTTTCAATTCACAGGACAGCAATTCCATCGCATTAAAAATGGAAAAGTTGTCGGGCAACTCAAAGACGTGGCCTATCAGGCCACAACCACTGATTTTTGGAGATCGATGAAAACTGTAGGCGGACCATCCACATATGTACTCGGAGGTGCGTTTAATTGTGGAAAAGCGCAACCTGGTCAAGTCGCAGCAGTAAGCCACGGATGTCCTGCTGCCGTCTTTGACAAGGTAAATGTCCTTAACGCAGTTGCGGAGGCTGGAAAATGATTTCACCACAAGAACTCATTGAGCGAATCACTGCAGCAGCTGATTACGAAGATTGCATTGTGATTGTTGAGTCAAAGACTCAGGCAAATCTGCGCTGGGCTAGTAGTACTCTCACTACCAACGGAGTGATCGCAGAGCAATCGGTTACGATCATAGCATTTGTTGCAGTTGAGGGTGGCATGGCTACAGGTTCAGTTACTCGAACAAATATAACCCTGGATGAGATATCTGAGGTCGCTAAGGAGGCAAGCTTAGTAGCGAGGGCTGCGGGTGTGGCAGAGGATCAAGCAATTCTCATCACCAATACTTCGCACGGAGATTGGAGCGCAGCTCACGCTGCGACGGGACCAGATGTATTTTCAACTTTTGCTCCGGAGCTCGGAGAGTTATTTAAGCGCTCTAGATCTGATGCGATCGAACTCTTCGGTTATGCCGAACATAACCACGTCACTACGTGGGTTGGATCTAAAGGTGGATTGCGTTTGCGACATGATCAACCCTCTGGCCGGTTAGAGATGACTGGTAAATCCCATAACCGTTCACGCTCTACATGGGAAGGGCGAGCGACTCGCAACTTTAGCAATGTTGATCTTGCTGGAGTAGATCAAGGCATCCGCCAACGACTTGAGTGGCAAGCACACATATCTGCTAAGGCAGCAGGTCGCTACAACACTGTCGTTCCTGGTGGCGCTGTTATAGATCTCCTGGCGTACATGCTCTGGACCTCCCCCGCCCGCGACGCTGCCGAAGGGCGATCTGTTTATTCCAAAAAGGGCGAACTTGGTAAGACTCGCATTGGCGAGACACTTGCCAATCTACCGATCAACGTATTTTCTAATCCCTTTCAAAAAAGTTTGGAGAGTTCCCCCTTTAACATTTCTAGGAGCAGCAGCTCCTTTGGTTCGGTGTTTGATACCGGGGTGCCACAAGAGCGATGGGATTTCATCCGCGAAGGAAAGTTATCGGGCCTCATTTCTCCACGTGCAACCTCCACAATGACCGGTGTCCCTTATGGTGCTAGCGGAGACAATGTCATCATGGAACTTCCTGGCGCAACTGGTGACCTGGAATCGCAAATTGCAAAAGTGGACAGCGGTTTATTACTTACTACGTTCTGGTACATCCGAATGGTCGACCCTGTTACAAACCTAGTGACTGGTCTGACTCGCGATGGGGTTTATGAAATTAAAGGTGGCGAGGTCGTAGGAGCAGTCAACAACTTCCGTTGGAACGAATCTCCCGTGGAGTTGTTGGGCAGAATTGCCTCAGTAGGGGGTTCAGAGATAACAGCAACTCGCGAGTTTGAAGATCTCACCAGTACCCAAGCTCCACCTGTGGTATTTGAGAACTTCAACATGTCCACCGTGAGCCAAGCGAACTAAGATTCCCTTGTCTGCCTTGCTACTCTCAATCCAAAAAGTAAGGAATGAACAAAAAATTAGAAGTGAGCACAACGACCGCAACACTCGTCGGTTCACTGTTCGGAGGATTGCACTCGGCCTCAGCAAACGCTGCGTCTTTACCTGCACTGAAGCCGGGTATCCTCACGATAGGACCTGACGATTCTGCCTACACACCTTGATTTGATAACAACGAAGTCTCAATCACCCCAGAACGCGCAAAAGCTGTTGACATCTCCACCGGTTATTATGATGTAGCCCAAACATTGCTCACTACTACAAAGTCGAAAATTGCAAAGGCAAAGAGCATCGCCGATCTAGCAAAAGCCAAATTAGGCGCATCAGTGGGATCGACTTCTTACACGACTATTACCCAGGTCATCAAGCCAAAGGGAAAGCCATCAGTTTTCGATACCAATGATGTTGCAACCCAAGCCTTAAAAAATGGTCAGTTCGATGGACTGGTTCTAGACCTTGCGACTGCGTTCTATGTAGCTGGTGCCGCACTTTCAAATGGATTGATAATCGGGCAGTTTGCACCGAAGACTGGTAGCGACCAATTTGGATTGGCGCTAACAAAGGGAAGTCCGCTCACCAAATCAGTCTCTGCTGAAGTCAATGCTTTGCGTGCTAACGGCACACTCAAAGCCCTCGCTGCAAAGTGGCTTGCTAACGTTGGTGGAGCACCAGTACTCAAGTAATTTGAACTCCTACTGATAGCCGAGGCCCGATGTCCTCAGTGGATTGTGGCTCAACCTGAGTGTGATGATTATCGCCGAAATATTTGTTCTAATTTTTGGTCTGCTTATTGCGTTAGCCCGCACATCTCATTCCCCATCCTTTATCCAGTGCGACTCCTTGCCACTATCTACACCGATATCTTTCGTAGTCTCCCACTCCTGCTAGTTCTCTTTCTCGTTGGTCTTGGTGTTCCTGGACTACCAATTTCGTGGATCACCAACTCAGCAGTCGTACTTGGAACGGTCTCACTCATTCTTACATATTCCGCCTATGTTGCAGAGGTAATTCGCGCAGGTATCGAAGCGGTAAATCCAGCGTAGCGGATGGCAGGAAGAGCATTGGGGCTAACTCAGTCTCAGACCCAGCGCTTCGTCATCCTGCCGCAAGCTCTACGTAAGAGCTATGGCTCCGACCTAGTCCTCCACGACATATCAACCTCATTGAAGGAACATGAGGTTAACGTATTAATTGGAGCTAGCGGAGAAAGCCAGGCAATATCCTGATCTACTCAGCGGTGGGCAACAGCAAAGAGTGGCGATCTTGCGGGCGGTAATTACCAAACCTAAGGTGCTCTTGTTAGACGAGGTAACCAGCGCACTAGACCCCATCTTGATTGCGGGGGTATTGGCTTTAATTGCCCAACTCAAATCTGAAGGAATGACCATGATGATTGCAACCCACGAAATGGGAGTTGCCAAGCGAGTAGTAGATGACGTTCTCTTCCTCTATCAGGGTCAAATTCTTGAATCCAGAACTCCCAATGAAATTTTAGACAATCCTCATACAGTCGAACTTCAGAATTTCTTGAGTGCTCTGCGCAGTGGTGAACGGCTATAACTTAAAACTTCACTCGTTATCTTTCTTGCCGCGCGCTTGGTCAATCTTGGCTTGCGAAAGGCGGGGCAGCGCATAATATGCAACAACCAATCCTAAGAGGGCTCCTAAAAGCATCGGGGTACGCAATGCAAACCCTCTTGAAAAAAGATGGATTGAAATAGTTACCGTCAAACCTCCAATGAGAGCGCCAATCGGTTGGCTTCCCAAGGCAAAGAATCTATACACGCTATTTACGCGTCCGAGAATCTGATCTGGAATTATTTCTTGGCGCATTGAAACCGTAATGACGTTCCAAAGAATTGCGAAGAACATTTCTACGGCAGAAATAAACCACACTAATTCCCATGCTGGTGAGAAGGCCATAGCAACCAAAAATATTGGAGAACCCAAGATCACCATTTTAAGGATTGCAGCGCGACCGAATTTCTTGATAACGCGACCAGCTAGTACGCCTCCGAGTGCACCCCCGAATGCGGCTCCGGTACTCAGAATTCCAAAGGTAAGAACAGAGGTATGCAAATCTTCTTGAGCAAAGAGAATAAAAACTGAGAACCCAAGAGCATTCAAACCATTGATCGAGCCAAGGATAAATGCCAATGGTCGAAGAAAAGGATGGTGCCAGAGCCAGATCAAACCCTCTTTTAATTCCGCATTAAAGTCGGGTTTTACTTTGGTGATTTCTTGCTTCTTGATCATAGAAGTCGCAATCAATCCGATGAGTCCTGCAGAGCAAAAGAAACTTGCGCCATCAAACAAAAGCGGTGCAAAGACTGATACACCTAAGAGGAGTGATGCCAGCGGAGGCCCAATAAAGTTCTGCATCAATGACTCGGAAGTCCACATACGTCCATTAGCAATTTCGAGCTGGTCAGTTTCAACAATGAGGGGAATAAAAGTCTGAGAGGCTCCGTTTCCGAGTACCTCTGCACATCCCAATAAGAAAGTAGAAATCAGAAGCAAGATGTAGAGCCCCGTGTGAGTATGTATCAAGGTAATTTTTGTCACGTTTTTAACGATATGAATCGTGGACTCGTTACCCCAAATTGAGAGTGCGACGACGACTGTGATTGCGCCGCGGACCAAGTCTGTAAGAACAATGACGCTGCGCCGCGCAAAGCGATCAATAAATACGCCTGCTGGCAGGCTAAACACTAACCATGGCATGGTAGCCATGAGACCAATGATGGAAAGGAGTATCGGAGAGCGCGTAATCGAAGATGCAATCCACGGATATGCCACCGCGGATACGCCATTACCTAGATTGGATAAAACACTTGCAGTAAATAGCTTTTGATACGAAGCTGGGAGCTTCTTGCTCGCCATTATTTAACTACGGCTCGTTCGCTCAGCGACTTGAGGGCACGCAGACCATCTGAAGGCCACACTGCCAGAGTCGTAATGCTGCACGGCAAAATATCTACGTAATACATGCTTTCCAGTGAGGCCTTCATCGCGTATGCAGCAATTGCTCTAATAACAATGTTGTGCGTGACCACACAAATCTTCTTGTGCGGGTAGCGCTCTACAAGGTTAGCAATGCCTGCCTCTATGCGCGAGTAAACCTCTGCATATGACTCGCCTCCTCCGGGTCGATGAGAAAGCGATGTCAACCAACTGTTCCAATCTTCCGGGTATTTTTCCTTGACCTCGGTGGGAGTAAATCCCTCCCAATTTCCGAAGTCGCATTCAACCCAGATGTCGTCAAATATCGGATCTAGACCACTCGCCTCTGAAACTTCATTAGCGGTCATCATGGTTCGCATGAGTGGTGAGGCAATCAATATGTCCGGCTTGCGAGCTGCGATCTCTCTAGCGACCGCTTGCGCCTGTCCGATGCCAATCTCAGTGAGTGGCGGATCCATGGGGCCAACTCCAGAGAACCTTCTCGTAGGAGTCAGTGTGGTTTCACCATGTCTCACAAACCAAATCGTGGTCGGTATTTCAGTGGAAACTAAACGTTCAGTCAGGTAATTAAGAATTGGTTTTGAAATTGATCCCGCATCGCCGTCCAGGGCCTTATTTGCCAAACGATCCGCATGCGAGTTCTCTTCTCGTGGAATCCATTGAAATGTAATAAGTGCCAACGTGTGAATAGAGCGGGCATTATTAGCCAACGCGCGCATATCTGGATGCTTGATTTGCCAACGACCAGACATCTGTTCTACTACCAACTTGGAATCCATCCTGACATGAATCTTGGCGTCAGGATCTAACTCGTGCGCCTTCTTCAGGCCAGCAATAAGTCCCGTATACTCAGCAACATTGTTCGAAGCAATCCCGATCGTGTCATACAACTCCGCAAGCAGTAAACCATTTTCCGATACTGTGGCTCCATAAGCCGCCGGCCCAGGATTGCCACGTGATCCGCCATCCGCAGTTACAACAAACTCGCGTGCCACTAGATTCGGACCAATATGCGGCGACACTCTTCGCATCGGATAACTTCATCCGCAGCAAGTCCTTTGATCCGCTCCAATTCAATTGCGTTGATCGAGAGATGGCATCCATCGCATTTATTGCCGATCAGGAGTGCTGCGCCTACACCGTGAGCTGACTGACAAACTTTCTCGTACAACTCGACTAAAGGTGGATCTATTTTTGGAAGCAAGGCTAACCTCGCCTGGTTTAATTCCGACATCTTTCCGTTGATCTCAGCCTTAGCATTTTCCAAACGAATATTTAATTCGAGCTCCAATTGTTTAAGACCTACTTGATCGTTTAGCAATTCATCAACACGCGATTTAATGCCATCGTGCTTGATAAGTATCTCCAATTCACTATCTTCGAGTTCTGATTTGCGCTTCGCTAAAGTCACTAATTCATGTTGGAATTGTTCCAACTCTTTGGGAGAACCCGAGCCAGAATTAAGCCGACTCTCATCCTTTTTAATTCGATCATCTACTTGCTCGACATCCATCTCGCTACGTCGCAATTCAATCGCAACATCCGCCAACTCTGTCTCCACAACGCTCAGTTCGACTGCGGCGTTTTCTAAACGAGTATGGATAGCGGTTATCTGCTCAATCTCGGGCAAGGTACTAATTTTGACCTTAGCCTGGGTAATATGGAAGTCAATGAGTTGCAGTTCGATAAGTAGATTTTGGTCTTCAGGGGTGGCCTTCACCAAAGCTCCGATCGTCTGCAAACAAGAATATTGAGTTGCCATACTTTAACCGAGAAAGGTGATCCTCTTCAATTTGCTATGGCGCTATTGATTCAGGACTAATATTCATAAATCTAAGGGTGATTTCCACTTAAAATGAGAGATTGTGAGGGATGTGTAATGTCAGAGTTCGATGAAATGACTCGTACAGAACAGATTCTGCTTCTTGAGGAGTTCGCTCACGACGTTTTGACACAATACGGCTTGACTGGTTGCGAATTTGAATGCATCAACCACTCCTACAACACCACTTTTAAATTTTTAGGTGGAGACGGCAAACACTATGCGATACGTATTGGTACCCGTGAGCGTAAATGGCCCGAGCACACATGGGCTGAAGTTCAGTGGCTTCTGGAACTCAATCGTGAAGGATCTGTCACCGCTCCAGTTCCCGTCGCTAACTTACAAGGCGAGTATTTCTCCAATCACTACTTTTTTTATCAAGGCGGAAATCTCGACGCTGTCGTCTACCCCTGGCTCGAAGGTGAACTACTTACTGAAAATCCTACTGAGGAACAACTCTTTGAATTAGGTAAAGAGATGGCCACGATGCACCTACTCGCTAAATCTTGGAAGCCCGAAGGATATGCAAACTTCTTACCTCGAGATAAGCCGCTAATGGTCATAGAAGATAATCTCTTTGCCTTTCAACTTGATGAGATCCCTCCAGCGCAATACGAGATACTAAGGCAGATAAACGAGCGAACTGAGAAACTCTTTGAAACGTTGCGAGAGCGCAATGAACCACAGTTGATTCACACAGATCTGCAATCTGAAAACATTCTCTGGCAAAACGACAAAATGAAAATCTTGGATTTTGATGACACTGGAATCGGCTTCCCCGTTCAAGACTTGGCAATAACAATCTACTATCTACGGAAAGATCGTGAAAGCGAAAAGCAACTCATTGCAGGCTATGCCTCAGTTACTCCCTTACCCGAGTTTGATCCGGAGGATCTGGAGCTCCTCATTGCTAATAGGTGCTTGGTTCTACTCAATCAATTCATTGGCAGAACAACGCTTGAAGATGTACCACTGATACCCGAGTACCTCGCGGAAACTGAGCGTCGTCTCAAGCACTACCTAGACACCGGCGAATTCGTACTTCTGGATTAATTAATGTTTATTGGCTTTGCGGCCCGGAGTCTCAATCTCAAAAAGTTACGAGTGCTGAGAAATCCCAATAAAAAATTTGTGGGCAGTGAGGGTTTCGAACCCCCGACATCTTCGGTGTAAACGAAGCGCTCTACCGCTGAGCTAACCGCCCGGTATTGAGTGCCCCACTGTACCTGAGGAAGTGGGGCACGCCAAAAATTGCGCCGAACTAGTGACGATGCTTATAAAGAAGCGAGCGCATCCTTATAGTCGCCGACATTGCGCGCATCACCAAGACCGTTGACTACCTGCCAACGAAGGATGCCCTCTTTATCAATGATAAAAGTTCCACGGAAAGCGCAACCCCGTTCCTCATTGAATACCTGATATGCCGTTGCTACTGCGCCGTGTGGCCAGAAGTCAGAGAGCACAGGGAAGTTGTAGTTCTCTTGGGTTGCAAATACTTTCTGCGTAAACATCGAGTCGCAAGAAATTGCGAGAAGTTCTGCATTTTCATTTTGGAATGAAGATAAATCATCGCGCAAGGCGCACAGTTCTCCAGTACAGGTGCCGGTAAATGCGAAGGGAATGAAAACTACAACTACATTTTTCTTGCCATTAAATGATGAGAGCGTGACAGCCTCTCCAAATTGATTTGTGAGAGTGAAATCGGGAGCGGCTTGACCAATAACTAGCGACATCTGTTTTGTATCCTTAACGTTTGGCGCTCTTTCGAGCGACTAATTTTGTTGCAGTCCAATTCGGTGCAACGAGAAATGAGACGGTTTGCGAAAGACCAGCCGTTGGAGCGGCATCTTGAATATCGCTCGGTTCAACGTGACCTTCAATGCCAACTTTAGGGGTTAGCAACCAAATCGGCCCCTTTTCGCTGAGATAGGTCAGGGCATCGACGAGATCATCGACGAGATCTCCATCACCTTCACGCCACCACAAAATCACTGCATCGACGACCTCATCAACATGACCACTGAGCAGCTCTAATCCGGTCTTCGACACGATGGCAAGACGCAGATCAGCATCACTGTCATCGTCATAGCCCACCTCGAGTATCAACTCCCCTTGCAGCAGCCCAAGGCGTTCAACGCTTACCGCTAACCCCTGTGGGGAGTTCACCTTGACCTCTTTCTACTACAGGATCGGAACTGAAACAGAGTACTAACCCTTACCCATGGCTTTCACCTGAGTCGAGTAGGAGTAGTCCACTCAAAATTCCCCGTAAGCGCAACCCTTTTCATGTGAATAAACTCCTCTCATGAGCGAAGCAAGCGGATTCAACCAATTCATCGACACCCCTAATAATCTAATAGATCAACTGGTTGATGTGGATCCGTCGGAGACCGCTGAGTGGAAAGCCTCCCTCGACTCTCTTCTTGCAGCTGCTGGGCCAACCCGCGCCCGCTACATCATGCTCTCGCTTTTGCAACATGCCCAAGAGAACAAACTAGGCGTTGGAGCACTTCGAACAACTGATTACATCAACACAATTCCTTCCCACCGTGAACCCGACTTTCCTGGCGATGAAGCACTGGAACGACGTATCCGTGCAATTGTTCGATGGAACGCGGCCATCATGGTCCATCGTGCCCAACGCCCAGGGGTCGGAGTTGGCGGACATATCTCGACATTCGCATCATCCGCCTCGCTCTATGAAGTTGGGTTTAACCATTTCTTCCGCGGCATGCAACATGCAGGTGGGGGCGATCAAATTTTCTTCCAAGGACATGCCAGCCCAGGAATGTATGCCCGTGCCTTCGTTGAGGGTCGTCTCACAGAACACCAAATGGATGGATTCCGCCAAGAGCTCTCACACGCTGGTGGAGGACTGTCGTCTTATCCGCACCCACGATTGATGCCCGAGTTCTGGCAATTCCCTACCGTATCCATGGGATTAGGTCCTATTAATGCAATTTATCAAGCACGGTACAACCGTTACCTGAATGGACGGGGTATTAAAGACACCTCCGACCAGAATGTTTGGGCCTTCTTAGGCGACGGTGAGTGCGACGAACCAGAAACACTTGGTGCAATAAGTCTTGCCGCACGTGAAGGATTGGATAATCTCAATTTCGTTATCAACTGTAATTTGCAACGTCTAGATGGTCCCGTCCGCGGTAATGGAAAGATCATTCAGGAGTTGGAATCAATTTTCCGTGGCGCTGGATGGAATGTCATTAAAGTTGTCTGGGGCCGGGAATGGGACGAACTCCTTGCAAACGATCGCGAAGGTGCACTCGTTGATTTAATGAATCGCACTACCGACGGAGATTATCAAACATTTAAAGCTGAGAGTGGCGCATATGTCCGTGAAAACTTCTTCGGACGCGACCCTCGTACCGCAGCTCTTGTTGCAAACTGGAGCGATGAGAAGATTTGGGGTCTCAAGCGCGGAGGACATGACTACCGCAAACTATTTGCAGCTTACAAAGTGGCGACGGAGAAGAATGGCAAGCCAACCGTAATCTTGGCGAAAACGATCAAAGGCTGGACTCTTGGCTCACACTTTGAAGCGCGCAACTCAACGCATCAAATGAAAAAGATGACACATGAAGATTTGATTCAGTTCCGCGATACCTTGCAGATTCCGCTTCCAGATTCTGCAATTGATGCGAAGTTACCCGCCTACTACCATCCTGGCGTTGAATCTCCTGAATACAAGTACATGATGGATCGTCGCCAAGAACTTGGTGGGTCTGTACCGGCTCGCCGCAAGGTCTCGCGCCCACTGCCTCAACCTGCTGACTCAACTTATGAATCAGTAAGACGAGGATCTGGTCAGCAAGAGGTAGCAACCACCATGGCCTTCGTCCGTCTGCTCAAGGATCTGGTAAGAGATCCAGAGATCGGAAAACGCTTTGTACCGATCATTCCGGATGAGGCTCGTACATTTGGTATGGATAGCCTCTTTCCTACTCTCAAGATCTACTCCCCTCTTGGCCAAACATATGCTTCGGTTGACCGCGAATTAATGCTCTCCTACAAGGAGTCAACATCTGGTGTGATACTGCATGAAGGAATCAATGAAGCGGGCTCAACCGCATCATTTACTGCGGTTGGTTCTTCCTACTCAACGCACGATGAACCCATGATTCCAATTTATATTTTTTATTCGATGTTTGGGTTCCAACGTACTGGGGACGCATTCTGGGCCGCATCCGATCAAATGTGCCGAGGATTCGTTCTCGGTGCAACTGCTGGACGTACAACTCTTAATGGAGAAGGTCTTCAACATGAAGATGGCCATTCGCATCTTCTTGCCTCAACAAACCCTGCGGTGGTGGCCTACGACCCTGCATTCGGTTTCGAAGTAGGACATATTGTTAAAGATGGATTGCGCCGGATGTATGGTGAAAATAGCGAGAACGTCTACTACTACATGACCGTTTACAATGAGCCTTACATGCAGCCTGCAGAGCCCGAGAATCTTGATGTAGAAGGTCTGCTTAAGGGTATGTACCTCTACTCACCTTCCGCCAAGAAAGGTAAGAGCGATGTAAACATCCTTGCCTCTGGAGTTGCACTCAACTGGGCACTGAAAGCGCAACGCTTACTACGTGAAGATTTTGATATTGGCGCGGACGTCTGGTCAGTCACCTCGTGGAATGAATTACGTCGAGATGGTCTTGAATCAGACCGTCATAATTTGCTCAATCCACAAGATCAGCGAGTTTCATACATCACTAAGACAACGTCGGTCTCTGACGCACCGGTAATTGCCGTGAGTGATTTCATGCGTGCGGTGCAAGACCAGATAGCGCCATGGGTTGCGCAACAGTTCTACTCACTTGGAACTGATGGATTTGGAATGTCAGATACCCGCGGAGCACTTCGTCGCCACTTCAAGGTAGATGCCGAATCAATCGTTGTTGCCACCCTTGCAGAGCTCGCCAAAAAAGGTGAAATCAAGACGAAGGTAGTGAAAGAAGCAATTGAGAAGTATCGAATCTACGATGTCACTGCCGCAGATGCCGGTAACACCGAAGGGTCTGGGTGATTTTAAACGTTAGCTTCGCGCGGACTTAACCTTCTAAAAAAGGAGAGGGCGAACATCAGCGCACCTGGAATCATCAAGCCGTATGTGATAGACGTTGCCTGCGCTACCCATGAAACAACGAGTTTTACCAAGAGTGTCAATATTGCCAACGCCAAGCCGATCTGCGCTACAACAACACCCCCTGGGAAATTAGATCTCTGACTAGCAATCTGAGTGAGCAACCCAGCAAAGAAGGAGCCGCACAGCCCGCCAATAAGAAAGCCCAGAATTTCACAGGTGAATGCCAAAGCAAAGTTGTGAGTAGAAAAATACTTCGCAAGAAGAAGGAAAACTATGAATCCAACTCCACCAATTCGGGATGAAGTTCTAATCCAATAAATGTCAGGTTTGAAAACTAATAACTTGTGAATTCCAAGGCGGCCAAAGGTCATGCCAAACAAGAATGCTAGGTAGGGAACAATGCTCAGGGTAGTGCTCGCCTTTATCTCTTGATGTGATGACAAGGTCACCCAATCATTGGTCGAGAATTCGACCATGACGGCACAGACATATGCGACACCCATGTATTGGTTCGTGGTGAGCATCGCCCAGGTATCTCGTACTCGAACAATCTCACCGGCTTCGTACTCAGATGATCCTCGCACTAGAAATGGCTTAAGGCGAAGGGTTGAGACCAAAGAGCCAAACCAAAGCAGAAACATCAGCACATCCACATGCCAAGCAAGTGATACATGAGATGTAATCGCAATAGAAGTCACTGTCGTAAGTAAAGTGCCGAGGCTGAACATCCCATGTAATCGTGGAATCGTTTTCTCACCGCTGAGCAATTGCCGTTTGAGAGCCTGGTGATGAATAGCAATGTTAAATCCATTGAGGCCCACTCCCAACAACATATTCACCAGCACAAATATCCATGCAGTGTGAATATGTGGCATCAGAGCGATAGGACCAAAGAGGAGAACGCTGGTAAAGAGAATCACGGGCTCAACTCCTAGTCGGTGACACAATTGTCCCACCCACATAAATGCAATAGGAGCGCCAAGTGCCCCAAGACTTAATAAGACCCCAAAGGTTCCGTTATTAACTCGCAATGAGCGCTTTAAATCCGGGGTCCGCGAAGCAAGGCAGAGCACCGCGAATCCCAAGTAAAGAAATAAAAGGCTGAGATTTCGACGTTCTCGTTGTGTAACAATCAAAGTCAAAAGAGTGCGCTCGCTAACTGTTGTCTGGCTCGTATCAGAATGGGATCAACGGGATCTACCAATGCGAATAACCCTACAAGATGTTCGCGCAGAATTTTGCGATTCTCATCCCTCGTGGCGGAGATGGCTGCGATTAGACGCTTGAAACTTGCCTCGTAATTTCCACCCGCCATCTCGCAGTCAGCGGCCTGCCGAACTAAAACGAGATCATCAAGTTTGCCGTTTGCGTCCGCGATCACGGCTTCAAAATCCAAGCCATCAATTCGAATCAAAAGTTCTACTTGAGCCAAGCCCAGTTGCGCAAGTGGCTTACCTGGAGCGCGGTTAAGCCATGATTGATATGCGTCTCGAGCCGCTCTGAAATTCCCAGCATCAAGTGCTTCCAGTGCCAGTGCCTCTTCCGGTTCCAACTTCTCCGGCTCCGCAGTGTCAGTAACCGCAGGAGGAGACCCAATTCCTCTCTCTCCCGCGAGCGCAAGTACCTTGTCTATAACTAGTCGCAACTGCGCAGCAGTAGGCACCGTCTCAAACAGAGGAACTAATTGTTCTTGAATAATTGCAAGTGCAAGAGGGACAGTTTGAACTTGTAAAGCCTTTGCTACTTCAGGTTCTTGGTCCACATTAACGCCGCCTAATAACCAATCGACTCCTTCGGTCTTGGATGAATCGGCTTCATGCATGGTACCCAGTGCGCGCAATACAGAGAGAGACTCTGGGGAACGAGGAGACCAACAAACCAAAATCACAACTTGCGCATGTGAAGCCGGTAGCACATCTTGCATCAGATTGATCTGATTTATTGCAACTCCCGGAATCTCTTGAGAGGCAACTGGGTTTTTCAACGCACTTAAATCAAAGGCGGAACCAAAATTTTTAGGCAAAGAACTCATTGACCACAACCGCTTCCTCTTGTTTCTGTAGATTTCTAAATGGCAAAATCGAACGGATGTAATCTTCCGTTGCGAAGGTAATTCCTAAATCCTTGCCCGCTTTTTCGCCAAGATACCAACGGTGCTCTAATATCTCATGGAACATTTGAGCTGGCTCTACCCGTCCTTGTAACTCTGCAGGAACCAAATCAATGACGCGGTGATAGGTCTCAGATAACCAACGTCTCGCACTATCTTCGATAGGAGGTAAAGGCTTCTTCTCTCGGCCGCGGAAGCGATCAAAAGAAGAGAGAAGACGTTTCGCCTGTAACTCCTCCGCATGGATTCCCATAATTTGATATAGACGGTTCTGATGATACCCAGCCGCTACCAATTTAGGCGAGAACTTCAAAGCGCCTTTATCGCCATCGAGAGTCACCTCAACCTCTTCGACCGCAAAACCTAGGTCTTGGACCGCACGCATAGCCTTTTCAACTGCATGTCGATCCGAAGGATCAAGCACTTGAGGTTCCTTCAACATCGCCCAAAGACGGCGATAACGAGAGATCACTCGATCAGCCGCACGAATCGGATCCATTCCAGGGTGTAGTAGCCCCGCAACTGCGAGATCTTCTAACTCGGCCGCTACATTAAATTGCGCAATGTCCAGATCATGCTCTCTCTGCCCATTACTAAGAGTTGGCTGGAACTCCCCTGTTTCAGCATCTACTAGGTATGCCGCATATTCGTCCGCATCTTGCCGAAAGAGGGTGTTGGAAAGAGAACAATCTCCCCACCAAAAACCCAAGAGGTGTAAACGTACGAGCAATAGTGCAAGTGCATTAGCCATATTAGTAATTTCGTGTGGGGTGACGACCTTACTCATGATGACCCGGTAGGGAAGGGAGAAGGGTAGGTAGCGCGTCACTAAGGCAACTGGCAGTGGATTTGTTTGGTGGTCCATGCGATTTTCAATAATTGCTACGGGTTCCACACATGGTGCGTTTCGGGAGTTGAGCTCCCGCAAAATGGCGTACTCCCGAGCGGCAAATTCCTCTACCGTCTCCTTCACGGCAAAGACATCACGATCTCCTGGACCAGTTCGAATAAGTCGGACAATGTGGCGCGAAATTCCCCGCATGCTGGTCAATCCTGGGTCCTCGGGCCAATCCTCAACTGGCTTTCTCCACGGCAATCCTGAGAGAGCAAGCATGTCCTCACTAAGACCTGTAATTCGAAGCTCGCTCATGGGCTTATTCTCTCGTATTATCAAACTATGGTGCTCAAGAAACCCAGATTGCATTTCGGCAATAAGGAGGAAGTTCAGGCAGAGGCACTACCTGCGCTCTCCTTTGGCATCCCGGGCATCCCTGTTGATCAGGGACACCCCTTCTATTTTGGCTTTTTGGCGGCCTCAGGGGCTGTCATTGCCGTTACTTTGCTCCGAGCTCTTGCCAGTGCAAGTCAGGTCTTTGTGCTGATCATCATCTCTCTCTTTTTGGCAGCTGGGCTAAATCCCGCTGTTGAATTCTTTAGACGACGGGGTCTAAAGCGTCCTCAAGCGGTAATTGCCGTTGTCTTTCTGGTGCTCATATTTGGAGGAATATTTGCGGCAGTGGTAATTCCGCCGGCGATATCTCAAATTAGCAACCTCTTAAAGAACGCTCCCACAATTTTGGAGCAGCTCAAATCTAATTCATATATTGCTCATTTGAATAATCATTACGGGATTATTGATTCCCTCCAGGCAAAGTTCTCCTCTTCTATACACAATGGCCAATTTGTTGTCTCCGCGTTCGGCGGAGTAATCGGAGTTGGAAAAGCCTTCGTATCTGGAGCAGTTGCAGTTCTCACTGTGACCGTGCTGACACTTTATTTCTTGGCATCACTACAGAGCGTGACCGGTGTTATCTATCGTTTCGTTCCTGCATCACGACGCGATCGGGTCTCCAAAATCACAGATGCCATTGTGATTCGCATTGGTGGATTTGTGAGTGGGCAAGCAACCGTTGCCTTCATTGCTTCCATATTCGGTTTAATACTCGCCCTATCACTTAGATTGCCTTACCCCTCCGCTATCGCACTTCTGGTATTTGTCTGTGGCGCTATTCCCCTCATCGGGCACCTTCTTGGAATCACCGCAGTAACCTTGATTGCTCTCAGCAAATCACCAACTGATGCAGTCATTACCCTGCTGGTTTACGTTGCTTACATTCAAATTGAGAATTACCTCATCATGCCTCGCATCATGCGCAAGTCACTCTCCTTGCCAGGAGTCATCACCATTATTGCTGCATTGGTAGGAGTAAGTCTCTTAGGAATTGTGGGAGGAATTTTGGCAGTCCCCATCGCTGCCGCAGTCTTACTGATTGTTGATGAAGTGGTGTTTCCAAAGGCCGATCTTGGCTAGTTGATTTCTACAGGAAGTGGCAACCTCGAAGGGGAAAGATGTCTGGTGATCTCACTTAAGATCAAATAAACAAATGGCTCACCGACCCATAGGTGCTTGGCGCCTAAGACAGGTATCAACTGCAGCCGAGGAAAAATTGCGAATCTACTCTTCGCTGCTTCTGGATTTAAATATTCATCATGTTCTGGAATGTAAGCAATAACAGGCCTTTGATCCGCTTGCCAAAACTCTAAATCAGAATCTTGAGTTCGTTGCATAGGCGGACTTAACAAAATTAACCCTGCTATGCGAGGATCTTTGGCGTAGCGCAGAGCCAAATCAGTACCGAATGACCACCCCACCACCCAGAGCGTGGCAACTTTTAAGGTGGTGAAACAATATTCAATGGCTGCTTGCACATCAGCTACCTCCCCCTCACCGCCTTCAAATACTCCCTCTGAAGTACCTGCGTCACTTGCGGTTCCCCGCGTGTTGAATCGAATTACCTGAATACCCGCCATAGCTGGCAGGCGATTAGCCGCCTTCTTGTAAATGTGGCTATCCATCATTCCCCCACCCGCTGGGTTGGGATGCAAACACAATAACGAAGCCGAATTCTTCCCTAAGGGAGTTGCTACTTCACCAATTAAGTTCAAGCTATCTGCTGTCACTATTGAGATGGGCTTTCTTGCAGCGGGCAGTACCGTGCTAGGTCGAATTAACTCGCTCACAAATTAAGTTTACTCTTAGCTTATGAGTCACCTAACAGAAATCATAAGTTACGCACCAGCTACTGGCTTGGAAGTAGGCAGATATCCAAACACTTCCGAGGAGACGATTAACCAACTCGTCGCGCGAGCAAGCATTGCAGCTGTTCCATGGCGTGCACTTGGTTTTAGCAGACGTGGATTGATTCTCAAGGCATGGGCCCACTATCTATCTGAGCATATTGATGAAATCTCTCACCTTGTTGTGCAAGAGACTGGGAAGCCAACGAGTGATGCCATGCTCGAAGTCTCTATTGCGATAGATCACCTCTCGTGGGCTGCTCGAAAGGCACATAAATATTTACGCAACTCACATCGCACTCCTGGCATCCTAATGGCCCAAATGTCCACTCACGTTGAGTATGAGCCTTTGGGTGTAATTGGAGTAATAGGCCCATGGAATTATCCAATCTTTACTCCCATGGGCTCGATTGCATACGCATTGGCTGCGGGAAATGCAGTCGTATTTAAGCCAAGTGAGTACACCCCTGGTGTCGGGCATTGGTTAGGTGAATCATTTAATCTTATTGCTCCTGGTGCAGATGTTTTCTTTGTTGCAACGGGAGGCCCTGAAACTGGCGCTGCTCTTACCAAAAGCTCGGTTGATAAAATTGCTTTCACAGGTTCAACAGCGACCGGCAAAAAAATCGCAGCGGAGTGCGCGCAGAACTTAACCCCAGTTTTAATGGAATGTGGCGGTACAGATCCGGCTATCATCGATCGCGACTGCAACCTCGATAGAGCTGCTGAAGCTGTTTTGTGGGGTGCAATGTCGAATGCAGGACAATCCTGCGTTGGAATCGAACGTATTTACGTACACGAAGATGTCGCGCCGCAATTTATAGAGAAAATAACGGCACTCGCCACAAAGGTGGTTGCTGGAGTTAATTATGGCGCTGCCACAATGCCTTCCCAACTCAAAGTAATTGATTCACATATTAAAGATGCGGCTCGCTTAGGTGCAACTTTTCTGGTTGGAACTGTCGACTCAGTCCAGCCTCCATACGTTATGCCGACAATTATGATTAATACTCCAGAGGAGAGCTTGGCTGTGGCAGAGGAAACCTTTGGTCCAACAGTGACGATACGCAGCGTGGTCTCTATGAGTGAAGCCGTTGCATTGGCAAATGCAACAAAGTTTGGACTCTCTGCCTCTGTCTGGTCCAAGCGAAACGGTAAAGCGATAGCTCGCCAACTTCAATGCGGGATGGTCTCTGTAAATTCGGTACTAGCTTTTACCGCAACTCCAAGCATGCCATTCGGTGGAGTGAAGCAGAGTGGTTATGGACGGATTCATGGGCCGGAGGGGTTGCGCGAATTTACTTATACACGAGCGATCGTTGCGACCCGTTTCAATATTCCCTTGAATTTTGCGACATTCGATCGCAAAGAATCGGTGGATGCCTTCATTAAAAAATGTGTAAAATTTCTCAATCGCTGACTCATTAATATCGAGGAGCGTTGCGGGTTCTTTCGATTCGCGGCTTGCGTTGATCTTTCTTTCTCCAACATGCCGAATGCCAGTGGCGGCGGCCCTCTAAATCTCCATCCATCCAAGCCACGATATGTGGGGTCGCTGTAGGGATCAATTGGTCGCATCCAGGGCAGCGGTAGGGTTTTGATGAACTCGAACCCGTGATTTTACGCACCGTATAAATACCTTCTTGATGCTCTTCAATACTTTGGAATGAAAGACTGACTTCGCTCTCGCCCGATTGCTGTGGAGAAGGTTTTCTTCCTTTGGGTCGGTTACGGCGGGGACTCATAGCCCTATTCTTTCGCATTCTCAGCAAAATCGCCGAATAGCAAGAGTTAGAGGGCCAAAGAATTGGCTCAGCCTTAGTAGTTAGGGCAAGATGAGGAGGTGAGCGCCGCAATCGAGATCTCAAATCTCAAGAAAAGTTATGAAGGCCGAGCTGCGGTAGATGGAATCTCCCTCACTATCGAGCAGGGTGAGATTTATGCAATCCTCGGTCCTAATGGCGCCGGAAAGACCACGACCGTTGAAATCCTCGAGGGATACCGAGATCGCGATGGAGGGACAGTCTCAGTTCTGGGCTCTGATCCTGGCTCCCTTGGAATTCACGGTTCAGCGTGGAGAAATCGCATCGGAATAGTTTTGCAGTCGACTAGTGACGCTGCCGAACTCACGGTTGCAGAGACAGTTCACCACTTTTCGAACTACTACACCAAGGCAAAAGACCCAGATGCCGTCATAGAACTTGTTGGCCTTACAGAGAAGCGGGGCGCCAAAATCCGCACTCTTTCTGGGGGTCAACGCCGAAGGTTAGATGTTGCACTGGGAATTATTGGATCACCAGAAATTCTTTTTCTCGACGAACCCACTACTGGATTTGATCCTGAGGCTCGTCGTGCTTTTTGGGAATTGATTCTTGCTCTCAAAGCAGAGGGCACCACAATTGTTCTCACAACCCACTACCTTGATGAAGCAGAAGCCTTGGCGGATCGAGTTGCGGTAATTAACGCTGGAAAAATTATTGAAATCGCAACTCCTGAGACTTTGGGTGGCCGCCACTTAGCTATGGCAACGATAAGTTGGAATGAAGAGGGTGTAACTCGTACAAAGATCTCTGATAACCCAACGGCAGAGGTGATTGAACTATCTGAAAGATTCAATGGAGAAATCCCTGAACTTAGTGTCACGCGTCCATCCCTTGAAGACATTTACCTGACCATGATCGAGGGTCAACAATGAATACTCTCAGGCTAGGAATCTTGCGCGGGAACATAGAGATCAAACAATTCTTGCGTCAACGTGAATCAGTAATATTCACACTCTTCTTCCCTGTCTTGCTGCTCTTTATCTTTGGAAGCGTTTTTAAGAACACCATTGCACCAGGAGTTACATTCAGCCAATACTTTGTCGCTGGAATGATTGCATCGGGATTAGTGAATACCGGTTTTCAACAACTCGCAATTAACATACCAATTGAACGTGACAATGGTGCGCTCAAACGCTTACGCGGAACTCCAATATCACCGATATCATTTTTTATCGGTAAAGGAATTTTGGTATTTCTTTCCATGCTTATCCAGGTATTCATGCTTTTGCTATTTGGTTTCCTGTTCTTCCACTTGCACTTACCTCACAATCCCCTTCTCTGGCTTCGTTTTACCTGGTTGGTAGTTCTTGGTTCGGCGTGCTCAACCGTCTTAGGTATTGCGCTCGCGGGTTTTATCAAAAGTGGGCGAGGAGCCCCAGCCGTAGTCTCTCCCTTCGTCATTGTCTTACAGTTCGTCAGCGGAGTCTTCTTTGTATTCTCAAATCTGCCCAGTTGGATGCAACACTTTGCAGCTCTCTTCCCCCTCAAATGGCTGACCCAAGGAATGCGCTCGGTCTTTCTTCCAGACTCCTTCGCCTCGCAAGAGGTCGCCCATCACTGGGAGATTGGACGCACCGCATTGGTCCTATTTGTCTGGCTTATCGTTGGAACGTTCTTGGCGGTGCGTTCCTTTAAGTGGTCCCGGCAGTGAGGTTGCGCAATGCTGCACCACTTCTCATTTTCTCCATTACTCTGCAATCTCTAGCTTTACCGGGAGCAATCGCAGCGACTCCAAGCGCGAAGGCCAAATCTCGGACTACTACAGTTAAAAAAATAACGACAGCAAAAAAATCAATACCAAAAAAGGCAACCCCCAAGAAGACGGTTGCTAAGAAGGCATCAATTAAGAAAACGGTTGCTAAGAAGGCAATTGCTAAGAAATCTTTAGTTAAGAAAAAACTAGTTGCTAAGAAAACAGTTACGGGCAAGAAAAAAAGTGTGGCGACTAAAAAGAAAGTAGTTGCCCGCACATATGTTCATCGATCTCCGGTTCATAAGGCGGTTCAGCCGTCTCCCTCACCAAAATGGCCACCAAAAGGATTTATTTCTGTAGGCACGGCTTATGCCAGAGTCCCCACTGGTTCTGAGTTGATTGGGATCTTCTCAGCAATGAAAAATTCCAGCACAGCAAGCGATTCATGCTCTGCAGATCCTGCAAACCCTAATAAGCCGGCGTTCTCTTGCGCCGCCATCCTTGTTGGTTCATCCCAGCGCTGCACGTGGTGGAAAGTTTCATCGACAATAACAGGAATAGATCCCGCAAATCCTCAAGGTCGAATATCTCTAGGAGACTTTATAAGCATTGTGAGTGGGGCCTCGGCGAAGACCATCCAAACAATTATTCTGGTTAGTCCCGTTCCGCTTGCAACAGGAGTTAAGTTCACCGCTGTTCGTGCGCTGTGTGGCATTGGTGCAAGCTCAGATCCAATTCCGAGCACATCATTTGGTCCAACATCGACTCCTACTCCTTCAACTAGTCCGACTCCAAGTGATTCGCCCTCGCCTGCAGAGACCCCAACACCAACAAATACTTAATTAACAATCATGCGTTACCGATTCGCGCCAGGAATCCAGAGCACATCTCCCACTTCACGATTTTCGTAACGAGCAAGTACAAAGAGTAGGTCAGATAGGCGGTTGAGATACTTGGCGGTTAAAGGATTTACTCCCCCTCCAAATGAGTGAATCGCATGCCAGGTGGAGCGCTCTGCCCGGCGAGTTACTGTACGAGCTACATGCAGTAGTGAAGCAGCAGGTGTGCCTGATGGAAGAACAAATGATCGCAAGTCAGATAGCTCACTATTGAACTGATCAATCATATTTTCTAGATATGTAATTTGGTCCTCGGTTACACGAAGTGGCTCCACTTTTGGAACATCTACAACGGGAGTGCATAGATCAGCACCTACGTCGAAAAGGTCATTTTGGATTCGAATCAATAGCGAATGGACAGACTCGGCTGTAATCGAACCCAAGGAGAGTGCAACTCCAATTGCAGAATTCGCTTCATCGACATCTGCATACGCTTCTAACCTAGGGTCATTCTTTGAGGTTCGACTCATATCCCCCAACGAGGTTGTCCCATCATCGCCAGTTTTTGTATAGATCCGCGTCAGATTAACCATGAGGGGAGCCTATTAGAGCAACTACTATGTGACCACTCAAATATTCTTATTGTTTTGCGGAGCGGAGGTGTTCTGTGCCAGGTAGTTCGCACGCTCTGCACATTATGGGACCAGCTCGCCTCCAAGGTGAGGTAGAAGTAACCGGGGCTAAGAACTCGGCACTCAAGTTAATGGCTGCCTCACTCCTCGCACCCGGCAAAAATATTCTGCGCAATGTCCCAGCCATTAAAGATGTTGAGATAATGTCAGAGTTGCTCACGAGATTGGGTTGTGAGGTCTCTTTCGACCGATTGACGCATACGATGGAGATTCTCGTCCCACAAGTACCTGGGCATAAAGCCGAGTATGAACTAGTTCGTAGGATGCGCGCCTCAATTAATGTATTAGGTCCCTTATTGACTCGAGTGGGAATTGCTGAAATATCCCTCCCAGGCGGTGATGCCATTGGCTCTCGTGGATTAGATTTTCACATAGCCGGACTGGAAGCTCTCGGAGCTACCATATCGATGGCTCACGGCTACATAATCGCAACAGCGCCACATGGATTAAATGGTGCAGATTTCGAACTTTCATTTCCCAGCGTCGGTGCGACCGAAAATTTATTGACGGCGGCCGTACTAGCCAAAGGCAGGACTGTCCTCCAGAATGTTGCGCGCGAACCGGACATCATCGACCTAGGTGAGTACTTAATCTCGATGGGTGCACAAATTGATGGACTCGGTACCTCTACCCTCACAATAGAAGGAGTAGATTCGCTTCAGGCAGCTGAACATTCAACGCTCCCAGATCGCATTGTTACTGGTACGTGGGCTTTTGCAGCGACCATGACTCAGGGAGATATCACCATCAAAGGTGGACGGGCTGAGCAACTTGAAATTCCGTTAGAGAAATTAGTGGCATCTGGTGCGGTAATCACAAGTACCTCGGATGGCTTGCGCGTGCGGATGGATCGTCGCCCCACTGCCTTTGATGTTGCAACACTTCCATATCCAGGCTTTCCTACTGATCTACAACCTATGGCTATCTCGCTCAACTCCATCGCTCAAGGCAGCGCGATAGTTACAGAAAATGTTTTTGAAGCTAGGTTCATGTTTGTTAACGAGTTGCAAAGGCTAGGCGCCAAAATCACCGTAGATGGACACCATGCGGCAATAACGGGGGTGCCTGTTCTCTCTGGTGCACCTGTACTTGCTACAGATATACGTGCGGGTGCTGGATTAGTTTTAGCTGCGTTGGTATCTGAGGGAACGACAATTGTTGAAGATGCTTTTCATATCGAACGGGGTTACCCAAACTTTGCTGCCAATCTGCGCTCACTTGGAGCAAATGTCGAAGTTATTGGGTAACTTCTTCTCCCAGAATCGCAACTCGATTTTTATTCACTGAGAGAAATCCGTTCGCCATATTAAATTCCGAGGCACTTCCATCCGCACCGTGAATTGTCACAACCCCTGGCACAAGTACTCCAAGCAGTGGGATGTGATTGGCCAGGATTCCAATATCGCCTTCAACTGTGCGTGCCGAGACGGAAGTTGCCTCACCCGACCAGACTCTCCTGTTAGGTGAGACTACTTCAACCATAAGCGAAAGTTTTACATCTGACATTTATTAAGCCTTCGCCAACTCTGCAGCTCGGCGCTCAACATCTTCTAGGCCACCGCACATAAAGAATGCTTGCTCTGGAACGTGGTCATACTTTCCGTCGGCAAGTGCTTCAAAGGCTTCAATTGTCTCTGAGAGCGGAACGAAAGAACCCTCAATTCCAGTAAAGACCTTGGCAACGAAGGTATTTTGGGAGAGGAAACGCTGAATACGGCGAGCACGTCCAACCAAGATTCGATCCTCTTCAGAGAGTTCATCGATACCCAAAATTGCAATGATGTCTTGAAGATCTTTGTAACGCTGCAGGATCTGCTTTACTCGGTTTGCCACGCGAAAGTGATGTTCTCCAATGTAACGCGGATCCAAGATACGCGATGTTGAGTCAAGTGGATCCACAGCTGGGTAAATACCTAGCTCTGAGATCGGACGAGAGAGCACCGTGGTTGCATCAAGATGAGCAAAGGTCGTGTGCGGAGCCGGATCAGTGATGTCATCAGCAGGAACATAGATCGCCTGCATTGAGGTAATCGAGTGTCCACGAGTTGATGTAATGCGCTCTTGTAACTGACCCATCTCATCGGCGAGCGTTGGTTGATATCCAACTGCAGATGGCATACGTCCGAGAAGCGTTGAAACCTCAGAACCAGCTTGAGTAAAGCGGAAGATATTATCGATGAAGAGCAATACATCTTGATTTTGCACATCCCGGAAGTACTCCGCCATAGTGAGGGCAGAAAGTGCAACGCGTAGACGAGTCCCAGGTGGTTCATCCATCTGGCCGAAGACCAAGGCGGTCTTGTTAATTACGCCAGTCTCTGTCATCTCCAAGAAGAGGTCATTTCCTTCACGGGTACGCTCCCCAACACCGGCGAATACAGATACTCCTCCGAAGTTTTCAGCTACTCGATAAATCATCTCTTGAATCAAAACAGTTTTACCTACACCAGCGCCACCAAAAAGTCCGATCTTTCCGCCCTTTACGTAAGGGGTAAGAAGATCAATGACTTTGATCCCTGTCTCAAACATCTCGGTCTTTGATTCCAGCTGATCGAAGGCAGGTGCGGTGCGGTGAATAGGCCAGCGCTCTTTAATATCAAGTGAGGAGGTCGGAACATCGAGTGATTCACCTAGAGTATTAAATACGTGTCCTTTTGTGACATCTCCAACGGGAACGCTAATTGGGGCACCTGTGTCGGTTACTTCAGCACCGCGAACCATGCCGTCGGTAGGCTGCATCGAAATGGCACGAACAACGTTATCTCCGATGTGTTGAGCAACCTCGAGGGTAAGTTTGCGCTTCTCGCCAGATAACGTCACTTCAATGGTGAGCGCATTGTGGATTGAAGGCATGGCATCTGCAGGAAATTCGATGTCAACGACTGGTCCGATTACTCGGGCAACGCGACCTAATTTTCCTGCCACTGCGGTGGTCTCTGACATCATTCACTCCCTGCGCTAGCTGAGGCAAGCGCATCTGCGCCGCCAACGATTTCACTGATCTCTTGGGTAATTTCGGCTTGACGAGCTGCATTCGCAAGTCGGGTTAGCGACTTGATCAATTCGTCGGCATTATCTGTCGCAGACTTCATGGCGCGTCTACGTGCGGCGTGCTCGGAGGCAGCAGATTGCAGCATTGCATTAAATATTCGTGCCTCTACATATCTAGGTAAAAGAGCGCTAAGAACACTCTCCGAATCCGGTTCAAATTCATAGATTGAACCAACAGTCTCTCGGTTGGAGTCTGCGATACGCACCAATGGCAACAAAATATCCGCAACCGGCTCCTGGAGGATCATGGAACGAAAACGCGTATAAATAATGTGTAACTCATCTACGCCGCCACCCAACTCTGTGTCAGTAAGAAATGGAGTAATGAGCGCAGACGAAACCTCTCGAGCGTTCTCAAAGGTGGGATTATCGGAGAAACCTGTCCAAGAACCAGCAATAGGACGATCTCTAAATCTATAGAAATTAACTGCTTTACGTCCTACAAGATAGGCATCCACGCTAAGACCACGCGCCTTTAAAGTGGCGATGAGCAGATCCCCCTCCTTGATCGCCGAATTGGAATACGCACCTGCCATTCCGCGATCAGCCGTGATAACTAAGACCGCAGCCCGCTTTGGGTTTAGGGCCGTTGAAGTCAATGGGTGGGTAATGTTCGAAGAACTAGATACAGCGCGTACAGCATTGGTAAGTTCCGTTGCATATGGAGAAGAGGCCTGTACACGATGCTGCGCTTTTACAATTCGAGAGGCCGAAATGAGCTCCATTGCGCGCGTAATCTTTTTAGTCGCCTTAACCGATCGCATTCGGCGGCGATAAATTCGAAGTTGAGCACCCATGTTTTAGTTAGTTGCCTACTCGAAATTCGAGTTTAAACGTATCAACGGCTTTCTGCAGCGCCGCCACCGTGTCATCGGAGAGTTCACGAGTCGCGGCAATCACCTCGAAGATTTGTGGGTGAGAAATCTTAATGAACTCAAGTAGCTCAGCTTCGAAGCGACGAATATCTGGAACCGGAATTGAATCCATATTTCCTGTCGTTCCTGCCCAAATTGAAACGACCTCTTGCTCGACCGAGTAAGGCGAATACTGGCCCTGCTTTAAGAGTTCTACCATGCGAGCACCGCGCTCTAACTGCGCCTTGGACGCAGCATCTAGGTCAGATCCGAAGGCTGCGAATGCTTCGAGCTCGCGATATTGAGCCAAATCAAGACGCAATCGACCTGCGATCTTTTTAATTGCCTTGGTCTGAGCCGAACCACCTACACGCGATACCGAAATACCTACGTTGATAGCCGGACGTACGCCTGCGTTAAAGAGATCGGTCTCAAGGAAGCACTGGCCATCCGTGATCGAGATAACGTTTGTAGGAATAAAGGCCGAAACGTCATTTCCCTTGGTTTCAATGATTGGAAGTCCAGTCATTGAACCGCCACCTAATTCATCAGAAAGTTTGGCGCAACGTTCTAATAGACGAGAGTGCAAATAAAATACATCGCCGGGATACGCCTCACGACCTGGTGGACGGCGTAGCAACAAAGAGACAGAACGATACGCCTCAGCCTGTTTCGAGAGATCATCAAAAATAATAAGTACATGTTGACCTGCGTACATCCAGTGCTGGCCAATCGCCGATCCGGTATAAGGAGCGAGATATTTGAAACCAGCTGGGTCAGACGCTGGTGAAGCAACGATCGTGGTGTACTCCATTGCTCCAGCCTCTTCCAGAGCTCCACGAACAGATGCGATCGTAGAACCCTTCTGACCAATTGCAACATAAATGCACTTAACTTGCTTCTTCGGATCTCCTGATTTCCAGTTATCGCGTTGATTAATAATGGTGTCAATGGCAATTGCAGTCTTACCAGTTTGGCGATCACCAATAATTAACTGACGTTGTCCACGGCCGATGGCGGTCATAGCATCAATGGCCTTAATGCCAGTTTGAAGTGGCTCTTTAACTGGCTGACGTTGAACTACCGATGGAGCCTGAACTTCTAGGGCACGAAGCGCCTCCGCGACGATCTCGCCTTTCCCATCGATTGGGCGACCTAATGGATCCACTACGCGACCTAAAAAGCCATCTCCAACAGGAACAGAGAGGATCTCGCCGGTTCGGCGAACCGACGTTCCCTCTTCAATTCCATCAAACTCACCGAGGATAACTACACCGATCTCGCGAATATCTAGGTTCAGCGCCAATCCGAGTGTGCCATTGTCGAACTTAAGGAGTTCGTTGGTCATGGTTGAAGGCAAGCCTTCGACGCGAGCAATTCCATCTCCAGCCTCAGTAACAGTTCCGACCTCATCACGTGCTGCTGTGCCGGGGTTATACGCGGCGACATACTTCGCTAGCGCATCGCGAATCTCTTCGGGACGGATTGTGAGTTCGGCCATTGTGTTTCTCCTCTACCTAAACTATCTAGACCCACTCCAGACATTCGCCGAAGTGAGAAACTTACATTGTCTTAAACGGTCCTAAATGCTCCTAAACTGCTAGCGCTCTACCTGCATCCAGTAGTCGTGTACTAATTGTTCCATCAACGAGTTCGTCTCCGAATCGAATCGAAACTCCGCCAATCACTGATGGATCGACTTGAAAATTAAGGTGAACGGGTTGTCCAACGTGATCGACCATGAGTGCCGTCAACTTTTGAGCTTGTGCTGGCGAAAGAGGTGATCTAGAACGAACCAACACAATTAAGCGGTTTCGTCGCGCCGCTACTGCTTGGACATAAACTTTTAGAACGTGATCGATCACTCGGCCGGCCAAGTCGTTGACCATGTAAGTGAGCAGACGCACCGTTGAAGGTGCAACTTTTTCGCCCACGAGGGAATGAATGACGACAGCTTTTCCTTCATGAGAGCCTGACAAATCTCCGAGCAGTCGGCGAAGATCTTGATGTGCGCTCAGAATTGATTCAAAAGATAATAACTCTTCTTGAACTCGATCGATAGTGCCATCTATATTTGCGGCCGTTGCTTCAGCCTCAATGGCTAGTTGTTCAAAAGCACTCGCAAAATCAATAGAAGAAGACCAGCGCAGTGACACTGCCTCCACCAAAAGATCCAAGACCTTCTTAGAAACGCTCCTCCCAAAGAGATCGTTTATTAAGACTGACTTTGACGCAGAATTTCGTGACGGATCCGTGCACGCTCTGCGCAGTCCCACTGCAGAATTAAGTGCGAACAAAGCAGTAAATAGGTCGGCGGAAATTTCAGTGCAGCTTGTAGCATCTAATCCTGCGAGTTTCTGATCGAGAACACCCCGCAAATTCACAAAAGACTGGTGACTGTTTCCTCCGAGCTCAATCACTTTTTACTCACTTTTCACTGTGCTCCAAATCTGCCAAAAAGCGATCAATGATGCCCGACTGGCGAACGTGATCTTCAAGCGCCTCTCCGACAATTTTTGATGCTAACTCTGTTGCGAGCGTGCCAACTTCTTGCCGAAGAGTAGCGACCACTTGTTGGCGCTCTGATTCGATAGCGATGTGTGCTGCAGATGTGATACGAGCTGCTTCCTCATGGGCTTTTGTACGTAACTCTTCAAGAATAGCGGCTCCTTGGACCCGCGCCTCTTCTCGAATCACTTGGGCTTCACCACGAGCCTCCGCCAATTGAGCGGTGTATGCCTGCAAAGCAGCCTGAGCTTCTAGTTGCGCAGATTCAGCCTTGGCGATTCCACCTTGAATTGCTTCGGTACGAGCGGCAAAAGCCTTCTCAAACATTGGCACTACGCGCGAGCGCAACACAATGTAGAGCAGGGAGAAGGCAATCAAACCAACAACTATTTCCGCGATATTAGGAACTAGTGGATTAACCGCAGCCTCCATATGAATTTTCATAAGTACAGGTCTTATTTTTTACTTGAGGACGAATGCGAGGACGAGACCAAAAAGTGCCAGCGCTTCAGCAAGAGCGAAGCCGAGGAAGGCAATTGGTTGTAGGACATTTCGGGATTCAGGTTGACGTGCGACGCCGTTGATATAGGCGGCGAAAATCAAACCAGTTGCGATTGCAGGTCCGATGGCAGATAGGCCATAGCCGACCAGGTTGAGTGTGCCGTGCATCTTTATTGCCTTTCCATAGTTTGGGATTCATCGGACGGGAGTCCGGTGAACTGTGGGAAAAATTATTTAATGCTCATCCACGAGTGCTCCTGCAATGAAGAGCGCCGACAGAAGGGTGATGATGTAAGCCTGAAGACATTGAACCATGAACTCAAAGAATGTCATGACGATGCCAAAGCCAAAGGAGAATGGTGACAAGATCTTCATGAAGAGGTGTGTGTCGTGGAGCATGTAATCACCACCACCAATAAATACGAGGAGTAGCAGGTGTCCTGCAAACATGTTAGCAAATAAACGTAGTGAGAGAGTCACTGGTCGAATCAAGAAATATGTGGCGATCTCAATCGGAGTGAGCAAAATGTATGCGAATTTAGGGACGCCAGGTAAAAATGCTATTCCCTTAAGGTAGGGGACCAGACCCTGACGTTTTATTCCAATTGAATGAAAGATTACAAATGTGAAGATTGCAAGCACATATGGGAAAGAGACATGAGACATTGTCGGGAATTGAATAAAGGGAATTATTCCAAATAAATTGTTTACCAAGACAAAGACAAAGAGAGTAAAGAGGAAAGGAACAAATTCGAGAAAGCCATTACCAATGATTTCTTGTCCCAAATCTTTACGGACAAAACTGTAAATGGATTCACCAGCAAACTGAAGTTTGCTGGGAACGACCGCTGCTTTGCGGGAGGCTAGTATAAAAAAAAGTGAAATGACGATTACTGAGAAAAATACGAGAACAACAGGCTTTGTTGTGAATTGACTATGCCCAAAAATGGAGGGCAGATTAAAGTCTGTCGTGCTCGGCGGAACGAAACCCGGGCCGCTGGCAAGATGGCCAGTTATTTGCACTTCTCGCACTCACCTTTCGCCAACACTGGCTGCTTAATCCTGCAGGACTTCAAGACGAGGCAACCCTATTGGGAAGGTCTCAAAATCCAAAACTCACAGTGGTCATCCATAGAATCAAAAATGTGTTAGTCACGACCAAATCGGAGCCAAACCAAGTAAATGGAAGCCCCAGCACCTAGAAGTAGACCGCCTAAGAAGAAATAGTGATGGGTATGGAGCCAATGATCTAGGGCAAAACCAATCCCACCCCAGATAAGAAGCCCGGCAATGAGATACCCCATAATGGACCACAAGGCGCCTTCTTCATTATTTGTTGCCATCAATCTAGGTTCTCTCCTTTGAGACTCTAAGTCTTATCGCTCCACAGGTTGAGCCTAAGAGGATTTACCTCTTCCCTTTAGCTCGGCCTCACTGGCTATCCTGAGCGGGAGGTAATGGTAACCCGATTTTCAGTTTAAAAAAGGCGCGAATCTCCCCACCTAGCCAGGCAGCTGTGATGGAGAGCGCAGCTATGGCAAAAGCTGTTCGATCCACCGTATTTTGAGCCGTTGCCCTAGAGACGATGAGCAGCAGCGCTCCCATCACCAACACTTTGGCAAAGTAGGAGAACATCGCCATGCCCATCACGATGATAGGGTCTACATTTTTCGTAATTGCAGAAATCAGGAGATGGATCCCTAAGAAAATGATGACAGTAGCGCTGGCAATTAAACTCCCATAAAAACCGGGGCGATGTCTGACCACCGTAGATCCAATAATTGCTATCACCGCCATGATCGTGGAGGGGACGATTGCTCCTCGCCACATAACATTGGTGGAGTCATCAGCCATTTGTAATCAACTCATCAATCCTCAAATCTCTTCGCGATTTCACATAACTATGTCGAATAAAAACAAGGGAGAAAAGAGCCACAACCAATGCAACAACCGCTGAGATCCACAGAGGATAGAAGGCTGCAATCACCGCAGGAAAGGCGAACATTGCGGTCCAGAGGTACATAATAAAAGCAACCTCGCGTTGGGAATTGCCCATTCGGAGTAGACGATGATGCAGGTGCTCACGATCAGCAGCAAATGGAGATCGACCCGCCCGCACTCTGCGCACGACCGCCATACCTAGATCAAGTAGAGGAATTGCCAAGACGGTAAATGGAAGGATCAATGGGACAAGAGTTGAACGTGAGTTCTGGTTTGCTAGAGCGTTAACATCAATTTGGCCCGTCAAGGTGATCGCGGATGCGGACAGTAAAAGTCCTAAAAACATTGCGCCGGAGTCGCCCATAAATATTTTTGCAGGGTGGTAGTTATGTGGAAGAAAGCCAATACACAACCCAACTACGACTGCCATCACCAATGAAGGCGCACCCGCACGACTAAAGCCATTAGTTACTGCCAAAATGTAAGAGAAAGCAAAGAAGGCGATGGCACATACAGCCACAATTCCAGAAGCGAGGCCGTCCAATCCGTCCACAAAATTCACGGCATTTATGACGAGCATTACGAAGATAACTGTAAGCACCGCACCGATATTCGAAGGAAGAGTAAGAATTCCATTGATCGGAAGCCACAAGATCTGAACTCCATGCAATAGGAGTATTCCCGCTGCTAAAGCTTGTCCAGCAAATTTTGTTAGAGAGTCGAGGTCAAAGCGATCGTCGAGAGCACCCAGCAACATGATAAAGGTACCCGCTAAAAATATTCCCGTTAATTCTCGACCGAAAGCGCTACCAATCAATCGAAGGTGGCTCACAATCAAGAAGGTCACTGACATTGATCCCCACATTGCCAGACCTCCCCACCTGGGAGTAATTTCAGTGTGCATATCGCGCGAGCGCAGTTCAATATAGGCCCCTGAGGTCATTGCCAGCTTTCGCACCAGAGGTGTCAACATGAAGCAGAAGGTTGCCGCTAAGGTCGCGGTAAGCAGGTATTCACGCATGAGTTTTAAGAATTTTGATTGATCGATTATTGGATTCTTAACGAGGGTAAACAGGAAATTGGGCGGTGAGCGCATGAACATCGTCACGAATTTCTGATGCCTTTGCAGGATCATCGCCATCTTTTATCGCACGAGAGATGAGAGATGCAATCTGCTCCATCTCGAGTACACCCATTCCTTGAGTCGTTGTTGCAGCAGAACCAATACGAATTCCACTTGTAACTGATGGGGACTGCGGATCGAATGGAATAGCGTTTTTATTTAACGTGATTCCAGAATTTCCACAACGTTCATCAGCTACTTTGCCTGTAACTCCCGTTGAGCGAATATCAATAAGAGCAAGATGCGTTTGCGTGCCACCTGAAACTGCTCGCATTCCATGGCTCTCCAAACTCTTTGCAAGTACCTGACAATTTGCAATTACGTTCTTGGCATATGTTTGGTACTCAGGGGTCGCGCACTCCTTAAGAGCAACCGCCTTTCCTGCAACCGCACTCATAATCGGTCCACCTTGCATGCCAGGAAATACCGCCTTATCAATCGCTGCAGCATGTTCTTGTTTGGAGAGAATCATCCCGCCACGAGGTCCACGCAGAACTTTGTGTGTTGTAAAGGAGACTACATCGGCATACGGAACGGGAGAGGGAATCGCTTTTCCTGCAACCAAGCCAACGAAGTGTGCGGCATCTACCCACATGATTGCCCCAACTTCGTCGCAGATTGAGCGCACCTTTTCAAAGTCAATCAAGCTGGGATAGGCAGTAGCACCAGTGCAAATCATCCGAGGAGAATTTTTAAGGGCTAAATCACGAAGCTCGTCATAGTCGATCAATTCATTTTCTGCCCGCACTCCATACGACACAATATTGAACCACTTCCCCGAAAAGTTAACTTTCGATCCATGCGTGAGATGGCCACCATGGGGTAGTGACATTGCCAGAACCGTGTCGCCGGGCTTGGTAAATGCCTGATAGACCGCAACGTTGGCACTGGCGCCTGAGTGTGGTTGGAGGTTGGCATGTTCGGCTCCGAAGAGTTCTTTGGCGCGCGCAATTCCGATCAGTTCGACTTTGTCGACCTCTTCGCACCCTCCGTAGTAGCGTTTACCGGGATATCCCTCAGCATATTTATTTGAAAGGGTCGAACCTAGCGCCGCCAACACAGCAGGTGAAGTGAAATTTTCACTAGCGATCAGCTGCAGATTCTGCCGTTGGCGCTTGAGCTCACTCAGTACCACAGCTGCGATATCGGGATCTTGAGCAGTGAGGGCGTCGAAATCTGGTCCATAAAAGGTATCGGTAGACATACCCGAACTCTAAGGCTTCGGCGCGGAAATCGATGAAAGGACCAGTTGCAACTCTGCCAACGAGATAGCCCCCTCCCGCAGACATTCAATTCCCTCTCTCCCCTGAGAATTTTTAGCGGAGCGCAACACAGTTGAGACGGGTCCTGGCGGCAAGATTCCCTCATCAATTCCAAGTCCAACCTCAGTTGGGGCGACTGGGACCAAGGAAATCTCTCGTACAGGAGGTTGGCCAGCAGGTGAAGCACTAGCAACTGCCATTGGGCCACTGCGACTAAGAACGGAGAGCAAGAAGTCGCGGCTGGGCATTCGTAAGGCAAACTCCGATAGCGCCCGGCCATCACCCAAATCCCAATTGAGGGCAGATTGTGGAGAGAGTTGTACCGTCAATAGCCCTGGCCAGAAAGCGCCAACGACCTTCTGCCAATCAGAATCAAAATCCGAGGCCAGACCACTCACTGCATTTAGCTTGCCGATGAGCACCTGAGCGGCAGTACCGGGCTGATCACCACGCAGAGAATGGAGCCTCTCGACCGCGGTATGGTTGAAAGCATCGCAGGCATACAAATATCCATGTTCGGCTGCAATAACTATTACCTCTCCCTGTAGGAGAGCGAGCAGAGCGCGATCCCTCGTTGCTGTTTTGTTACGAGTAGTTAATTTCAATACGGTTTTCATTTATATTCACATCCGCTCATGGCTTCAAATCTCCAACTTCAATCATCGCCTTGATGCGTTCTGCAATGTGAGCATCAACTAAGGCGTGAATTCGAGTTCCATCCCCCGAATACGTTTCAGAGAGTACCTCTCCTCTTTCATGAATCGACGAGACCAAATCTCCGCGATTGAACGGAATGACGGCCATTATCTCAACCCTAGGCCTGGGTAACGATGTCTCAATAGCTTTTACCAGCGTTTCAAGACCAAAACCAGTTCGAGCAGAGAAGGCGAAGCTGTTGGACTCCTCGCGCAAAATCTGCATGATCACTTCTGGCGCAGCGATATCGGCCTTATTTATCGCGATAATTTCCGGGATATCCCCGCCACCAACATCTTTAATAACCTCTCGAACCGCTCGAATCTGCTCCCGCGGATCGGGGTGCGATCCATCGACGACGTGCACAATCACATCAGATGCAGCAACTTCCTCAAGTGTGGATTTAAACGCCTCAATAATTTGATGTGGAAGGTGGCGCACAAATCCCACAGTGTCAGTCAACGTATAAATTCTTCCATCTGAACTCTTGGCTTGTCGTACTGTTGGATCGAGAGTAGCAAAGAGCGCGTTTTCCACCAACACTCCAGCGTTGGTAATTTGATTCATGAGTGATGACTTGCCGGCATTTGTATAACCGGCAATTGCTACAGAGGGCACGTTGTACCTGGTGCGTTCCTGTCTCTTGGTATCTCTTGCAACTTTCATCTCTTTAATTTCTTTGCGCAACTTGGCCATCTTGTCGTTGATGCGACGTCGATCGGTCTCAATTTTTGTCTCACCAGGACCACGACCACCAATTCCACCTGCTTGACGGGAGAGAGAGTCACCCCAACCACGAAGCCTCGGCAGCATGTAACTCATCTGGGCTAGCTCTACTTGTGCCTTACCTTCTCGAGATTTGGCATGTGTTGCAAAGATATCCAATATCAGTGCGGTGCGATCAATGACTTTTACTTTAAGTTTTGACTCTAAGGTGCGCAGTTGAGCTGGCGAAAGCTCTCCATCGCAGACCACAGTATCTGCTCCCGTAGCTATGACCGCTTGTCGAACCTCTGCTACCTTTCCTGATCCAATAAATGTAGATGCATCAGGCTTGTCTCGTCGCTGAACAAATCCCTCCATAACCTCCGAACCGGCTGTTTCGGCTAAGGCGCCTAGCTCTTTCATAGAGTTTTCCGCATCAAGAGCAGATCCTTCTGTCCATACGCCGATAAGAACTACCTTTTCTAGTCGTAATTGACGGTATTCAGCATCGTTAACATCTTGCAATTCGGTAGATAACCCCGAGACTCGACGCAACGCCTGTCGATCTTGAAGATCTTGCTGCAGGCTCTCATCTAACTCCGAATGATCATATTCGGCTGCCGCCTTTGCGCTCTCGCGAAGTAATTGATCGATATCCAAATCAAGTGGATCTTGGTTTTTACTCACAGGAAAGGTTCCAGTTCAACATCTTTCACAAGTTCTGCAGGACCTATTAGCGTGGCATTGCTATGCGCATCAATATCAACAATTAATCGACCTCCGGGAGGATTGATTATCCAACGAGTTGGTAACTTCCTTCCATCACGAATAGTTGCAGCTAGGGCAACCGCGCAGGTACCGGTTCCGCACGATTGAGTTTCACCAACTCCACGTTCAAAGACGCGCATCATTAATTCTCCATTCGGAAGATGTTGCACGAATTCGACATTCACACCTTCTGGATAATCTCCATCCACTTCAGGGGCTTCCTTAAGTTCTCCAACCATGTCCAAATCATCAACAAATACAACGGCATGCGGATTACCTATATCAATATGCAGTGCATTCCAATTGTGATCAGTTATTCTCACAGTTACTTCGTCATATACCTCTGATACCGCGCCCATATTTACTGAAATATCGTCAACTGCGGGCACAGCCAAATACTTCATACCTGCTCGAGTATTGATGGCGAAGATTCCTTCTCCTTGGTGGCCACGTTCCACAAGATAGCGAGCCATCACTCTAATTCCATTTCCACACATCTCGGCAAGTGATCCATCTTGATTGCGATAATCCATAAACCACTTACCACTGCGCTTGGTCATACGAATAAACCCATCACTGCCAATACCTGTTTGGCGATTGCAGATTCGGGCAACTTGTTGCGCAGAGATATCGATCTGATCCTCTTGATCAAAGAGCAGCACAAAATCATTGTGAGTGCCATGCCCGTATGTTGCGATCATGAAGTCAGGATAGCCTTTTCAATCATGAGTAGGCGATCTGAAAGAGTTATTTCATCTACTCCCAGCCATGTTATGCGCTGGTCACGGCGAAACCAGGTCTCTTGTCTGCGGATGTATTGTCGCGTGGCTAATTTGGTCTTAGCAATCGCATCATTCAGAGTTATCTCACTTGCAAGGAGAGCAATTATTTGCGCGTAACCAAGCGCGGCACGAGCCGTCTTTCCTGCGAGTAAACCCTCCGAAATCAAGTTCTCAACTTCATGAATCAAACCGCGTTCAAACATAAGATCCACGCGTCTGTCTACGCGCACATCTAATATTTCACGTTCTACAAAGAGACCAAATTGCAGAGCTTGCGGATATTTAGTGGAATTCTCTCGCGGCAGATTAGATGTGAAAGGTTTACCAGTTATTTTAATAACTTCTAAAGCCCGAATAACGCGCCGTACATTCTCTGCAGGGATTGCAGCTGCCGCAGCTGGATCTAGTATGGCTAGACGTTGATGCATAGCCGCGCCACCAATTTTCTCTGCCTGTAACGTTAGATGCTCGCGAACCACAGGATCGGTGTCAGGAAAATGGAGATCATCCAAAATTGCCTTTATATAAAAGCCAGTTCCTCCCACAACGACTACCGGCACATTTCGTGCAAGTAGATCATCAATGACTTTTCTGGCTTGAATTTGATACCAAGCGACGCTGACATCTTGAGAGACGTCAACTATATCCAACATGTGATGTGCCACTCCTTCACGTTCAGCTATTGTGAGTTTTGCGGTACCAATATCCATGCCGCGGTAGAACTGCATTGAATCTGCGTTGACTACTTCACCGTTTAATCTTTGCGCGAGTGAGACAGCGAGTTCGCTCTTACCAGTTGCAGTCGCTCCCCCAATAAAAACTAGAGTCACAGAGATTTAAGTTTCGAAAGCGTTGGCATTCCAACCATGACAGGAGTAGATCCACTCTCTTTACTGCGCATTTCGTGGGCATCGCCTCCACGAGTACGCCGTATTGATGACACGGATCCGACCATGTAATTCGGTGTACTTTCTATAATCTCGACCTGTGCAATATCTCCCGGCCTAGCGTCATGAGTATCAAGGTGCACCAGACGAAAATCCGGAGTACGTCCATTGACTCGCTCGCGCTTTGCATCGTGTCGCCCTTCGTGATCAGTGATAAGTACCTCAAATCTCTGACCGACCGAACCAGCATTAATCTCCCCTGAAATTCGTTGCTGAAGTGAATGAAGTCTGGTGTATCGATCAGCCATAACTGCTTCACCAATTTGATCAGGCATAGTTGCAGCTGGAGTACCGGGGCGTTTGGAATACTGGAATGTGTAAGCGGCCGTAAAGCGCACCTCTTTGACTACTTCGAGCGTTTGAGAAAAATCCTCTTCGCTCTCGCCTGGAAAACCAACGATGATATCCGTGGTGATTCCAGCTGAAGGCATTGCGCTTCGAACATCGGAAATTATCTTCAAATATCTATCAGCGCGATACGAACGGCGCATAGCCTGCAAAATCCGATCTGAACCCGACTGCAAAGGCATATGAAGATGCGGCATAGCGGATTGTGTTTGAGCCATTGCTTCAATGACATCATGGGTGAAATCTCGGGGATGGGGAGACATAAAGCGAAGTCGTTCCAATCCATCAATCGAGCCGATCTCTCGGATTAATTGTGCGAAGGCGCCTCGCTCTCCAAAGTCCACTCCATACGCATTCACATTTTGACCGAGAAGAGTTATCTCGACTACCCCTTGTTCAACAAGAGCGCGCGCCTCTCTAAGTATTTCTTGCTTGGGGCGATCCTTCTCCACTCCACGCAGAGAGGGAACTATGCAGAAAGTGCAGGTGTTATTACATCCAACGGAGACTGATACCCAAGCGCTAAAAGCAGAATGACGACGCACCGGCAAGGTTGATGGGAAGTGTTCCAATGACTCTTTTAACTCAACTTGCGAGGCCTCCTCGATTCTGGCTCGTTCCAAGAGGGCAGGTAAGGAACCGATGTTATGGGTTCCAAAAACCACATCCACATAAGGCGCTCTTTTAATGATGGCCGCTTGATCTTTCTGAGCCATACAACCGCCAACTGCAATCTGAAAGTTTGGGTTGCTCTTCTTAAGTGGCGCTAAGAAACTTAAATTTCCATAGAGTTTGTTATCTGCATTCTCACGCACGGCACAGGTGTTGAAAACAACCAAATCTGGAGTCGATCCTTCAAGCGCAGCCGCGTATCCAGCATCCAAGAGAAGCCCCGCAATTCTCTCTGTGTCGTGCACATTCATCTGACAGCCGTAAGTTTCAACGACGAATGTACGGGTACTCATGAGTGAATCTTACGAGGCTAAGAGCTCCCGCATTATCCGATCAGTTATCTGATGGTTGAATCCCTTTCGCGCCAAGAGCGAATGAATGCGCCGATAGATGACTTCCCGATCTAGGTGCGCAGATGAACGATATTTACGCTCAGCAAGCCCATAGGCCAACTGAAATTCGGCCTCCTCATCATTTTCCTGCATTACCTCTTCAATGATGTCAGGAGCAACACCTTTGACTCGTAATTCTTGAATGATTACTCCACTACTCAACTTCTTCTGGCGACGCCTCGATTCAGCCCAAATCTTGGCGAATTCCAGATCATTCAGGAGGCCTTGCAGTTCAAGTGAGTCGAGAACAGAGGAAGAGATCTCAACTGCAACCCCCCGTTTTAAGAGCTGGGTGTGAAGCTCCGCCCTACTCTTGGCGCGCGGAGCCAGCGCATAGAGCGCCATCGACATCGCTTCGGAGTATTCGGAGTAGGGGTCAACTATTACATCTGATCGATCAACCACTTCTTAGAAATCAACCTCAGAGGTAGCTTCATCAATAGCAGCCACTAGCTCCGGATCGATGACAACGGGGACATAATGCTCGCGAATCTTCTTCTCAATTTCGTTAGCGAGGTCTGGGTTATCTATTAAAAAGTTACGAGAGTTCTCTTTACCTTGACCCAGTTGGTCACCTTCGTAGGTGTACCAAGCTCCTGATTTCTTGACTACGCCAACTTCAACACCAAGATCGATGAGAGAACCTTCGCGGGAGATGCCTGTCCCATAAATGATGTCGAACTCGGCCTGCTTAAATGGTGGAGCCATCTTATTTTTTACAACTTTGACTCGGGTACGGTTTCCAACTGCTTCTTGACCATCCTTTAGCGTCTCGATGCGTCGTACATCCATTCGAATTGAAGCATAGAACTTCAGGGCTTTCCCACCAGTAGTGGTCTCTGGGGTGCCGAAGAAGACACCAATCTTCTCGCGCAACTGATTGATAAAGATTGCAGTTGTATTCGATTGGTGAAGGGCACCGGTAATTTTGCGCAGGGCTTGCGACATGAGACGTGCTTGAAGACCCATATGGGAATCTCCCATCTCACCCTCAATTTCGGCGCGCGGAACTAGCGCTGCAACTGAGTCAACGACGATGATGTCGAGAGCGCCGGAGCGAATCAACATATCCATAATTTCAAGTGCCTGTTCGCCCGTATCAGGTTGTGAAACCAGCAGCGCATCAATATCTACACCTAGCTTTTTGGCATACTCAGGGTCGAGGGCATGCTCAGCATCGATAAATGCTGCGATGCCGCCAGCTTTTTGAGCATTAGCAATCGCATGAAGCGCCACAGTTGTTTTACCGGACGACTCTGGTCCATAAATTTCGACAATACGCCCTCGTGGGAGCCCGCCGATTCCTAATGCGATATCAAGTGCGATAGATCCAGTAGGAATTACCTCCATGACCTGTGGGCCGCGATCTCCCATCTTCATCACCGATCCCTTACCGAACTGACGCTCAATCTGGGCAAGGGCGGTATCTAAGGCTTTGGTGCGGTCAAGCGATTGCTTTTCGGAAGCCTTATCGGCTTTCTCTGCGGCCATCTTCTGCCTTCCTCTCTTAATCTCTCTTAACTCAGATGAGTTCATCTGTACGGTCCAGAAGGTACGGAAGACCACCGACGGCGGGAGGCAAGCTCGCGCGGAAGTGTGGAACCGCTCTGGTTGGGTATAGAGAAATATACCGAACATCTGTTCGAATGACTAGGACACGCCGAGTGGGAAATGTTACTAGTTCACCTCAGCGATATTTTTTTGGCATTTCGGGATTATGAGCAACTACAGCCTTCCAGATATCCCCAGCCTCCACTCCACGGGCAAGGGCCTCGTTGATGGTCAAACCTCCAAGTTCGGCATGAACAATATCTCTGGCGTAGGTATCACTATCACTCAAGTAATCAGAGAGGCGCGAGCGCAGTTCAGTTATTCGCATAAAGATCTAAGAGAGGACGCGGGCTAGAAGAGCGGTCTGCTGTTCGCTCTCAGCAGGAGTCAATGGTGAAGCAACCTGACCAATCAACCAATGCAAAATCAATCCAGAGGATGTCCCAAAGATCTGGGCAAGAGAGGAGTTGATCAAGCCCCACAAGGGATGCTCTCCAGCCCTCACAAAACGTGCAATATCTAAGGGATCAGTCTTAACCATGGTGCGCAAAGCTGGGTCTTCTGAAATTGCACGCGAAAGATTCAATAAAGCTTCGTGCTGATTAATCGCTCCTTTAGCCAACGCGATGAGACGATGAATCTCTGACTCGAGAAGAGAGAACATCATCTCCTCTTTATCGCTGAAGTGGTTGTAAACAGTAGCTCGCGAAACCTCAGCCCGGGCTGCGATGTCGAGCATATTAGATTCATAGGAACCGACTTCAGTGATGACTATCTTGGCGCCTCGGAGTATTGCAACACGAGAACGCCGATTAGCTACCACGATGTGATCTTACGTTCAACACGGCTCGCGTTAAAAGAAATTACGCGGCGTCTTCCACAACGGTAAGGATCGAAGTTTCGACGATTCGAATCTGATCTGTGACGCTTACAAGTACATCACCAAGAGAAATTTCTAAAGCAGTACAGATTGAGTTTAGAAGTTCTGAGGATGCTTCTTTCTGACCTCGTTCTACTTCAGAGAGGTAACCGAGTGATACCCGGGCTCGTTTGGCAACATCGCGGAGCGTGCGTCCCTGTGAGATACGCGAGGCGCGCAGAGCGGAACCGATATGAGAGCGAAGAAGAGTCACGGGATAAGGATACGGGTAAAAGTCGCGAGAGCGCTTTCTATAGTTGCGTGGCGAATTTGAGCACGATTGCCGCTTAGTGCGAGTAATACAGTGCTTGTTCCTGAGGGAGAATCAATTGCGAGCCAAACCGTTCCTACCTTTTGACCATATGCCCGTCCGGGACCAGCAACTCCGGTCGTGGCAATTGAATAATCACTCTTAAATTGGGACCTCACGTTCTGAGCCATTGCTATTGCGACCTCTTCCGATACCGCGGTGTATTTGGTCAGAATCCTTTTTGGAATACCAAGGAGTTTTGTCTTACTCAGATCGCTATAGGTAACGACTCCCCCTTGAAAAACCTGTGAGCAACTAGGAACCCCTGTTAGTGTAGTTGCGACCCCTCCTCCCGTAATCGACTCCGCAGTAGAAAGAGTTAACCCCCGACGTTTCATCGATTTAATTATTGTTTGAGCGATGAGGTCAACGTCCACTAGTGAGAACCTTCTTAAAATAGTCAATACCGGTCACCAGGGTGATTGCGATCGTGGCAGCCATAAAGAGATCTCGCGGAATATGGAACCAGTGAGGTGTCGGAAGTATGTAAAACCCGATTCCAAAACCTTGCATCATGGTCTTCAATTTTCCACCTTTACTGGCTGGAATGACCCCACCTCTAATCACAACAAGTCTCAGTACTGTTACCGCAATCTCCCGAAACAAAATCACGATAGTGACCCACCACCATAATTTCCCTTGAATTGAAAGACCGATCATTGCGGTTCCGATTGCTGCCTTATCGGCAACGGGATCCAAGAAGGTACCGAAACTTGTTACTTGGTTTCGAGATCTCGCCAAGCGACCATCCATAAGGTCAGTTAAACCAACAACGAAGAATCCCATCCAAGCAATAATTCTCCAGAGCGTTGTATATCCACCATCTTTGAAGAGGGCATAGGCGCAGAATGGCAAGGCGAGCAACCTCAAGATAGTCAGCGCATTAGGAAGATTCAGCGGACGATTTTTTGAAGTACTCATTGGTGCCATCGTACCTGCCAAGGCCAATGATTCTGCTCATGTACCCACATCAAAGAGGAACTACTGAATTAACTCTACGATGTAGTCCCTGGGCCAAACTGGAGGTGGACAACTTCACCCGCATTTCCTGGCGTGCCAGCATCCTTGCCATTCACGTTGAGATCTACCGCACCGGCGTTACCGATCGTAAAGTCTATCAATTGGCTATCGTCAAAAGATTGAGAAGCGCCTCGCTCCAACATTCCACTAAAAATTTGAGCCCCTGTGCTATCAGTTACCGACAACCACGATGATCCCGTATTTGCCGCGATGACAACAGTCGCTGGAGATGTTTTTATTGCAACTGCCGTAGTCCCTATAAGAGCATTTCCAGTACTCGAGGAGGTCGAAATAGTAGGGGTGGACTGCACGCTAGTATTAGAAGAAGTTGGTTTCGAATCGCTCTTTTTCGAAGAATGAATAAATGAAGCTGCCGTGGGAATTGCTATGAGAAATGCGACCACGACCGCGGCAGCCTTGGCCATCGATCCAGATGAAACTTTAATTTCTCGACGCTTCGAAGTAGTCACGTTATTTTCATCAAGTAAATCAATCATTGGTCGATTAAAATCAGAATTCATCGAATTAAACTCTTCAACTAACAACTCTTCGTGAGCATGCAAAACCTTTGAAATTGTCCGGATGTGACCCCGAGCGTAAGCAAACCCACCAGATGAATTAAAATTATCGTTTTCCAAATCTTGAAGAACTGCGCGACGAATATACGTGAGCGTCGAAAGTTCTTCTAATGACATACCAACGGATTCTCTGGCTTGGCGGAGAAGAATTCCGACTGACATACAATCCTCATTACCTGATTTAAACCCCGATGTGGAAATCGGGCCACAACCTAGGGGAAGGTCGGAGGACAAGGGTAAACCCCCTATCTCGTGACCGCCAAATCTAGGAAGAAATTCCTCAGGTGCGAGCCAGAATCAGCGAGATCCTGAGCGTCTGTTCACTTATACGTAACCTTGAATCTGCTCAAGCAAATCAGGCATCTGCTCCGCTGTGATCAGTACTTCACGTGCCTTGGATCCTTCGGAAGGCCCGACAATTGCGCGATTTTCCATGAGATCCATCAAGCGACCCGCTTTCGCAAAACCGACTCGTAGTTTTCTTTGTAACATTGAGGTAGAGCCAAATTGGGTTCCAACAACTAATTGAATCGCTTGCAACAAGAGATCCATATCATCACCGATATCACTTTCGATCTGCTTGCTCACTGCTGGCGCATTGATATCAATTCTAAAGACAGGTTGAGCTTGAGTTTTAACATGACTGACAACCGCTTCGGATTCTCGCTCCGATACAAACGCTCCTTGTATACGCATCGCTTTACTGGCACCCATCGGTAGAAACAATCCATCTCCCTGACCTACCAATTTTTCAGCACCTGGAGTATCTAAAATAACGCGTGAGTCAGCCAAACTTGAAGTAGCAAATGAGAGTCGTGATGGAACGTTGGCCTTGATAAGTCCTGTCACAACATCGACACTCGGTCTCTGAGTTGCAATTACTAAATGAATTCCGGCAGCACGAGCAAGTTGAGTGATGCGCACGATACTTTCTTCAACTTCGCGGGCAGCAACTATCATCAAATCAGCTAATTCATCAATGATGACAAGCAGGTAAGGGTATGGTTCTAATGTTCGCTCACTACCTTGAGGCAAAGAAACTTTCTTAGCTTTTACTGCCCGATTGAAGTCATCAATATGGCGGAAGCCAAAATGCGAAAGGTCGTCATAACGTTGATCCATTTCGCGAACTACCCAAGCCAATACATCTGCAGCTTTCTTGGGGTTAGTAATGATAGGTGCGATCAGATGCGGAATACCCTCGTAACTTGTAAGCTCGACCCGCTTTGGATCAATCATGACTAGTCGCACTTCATCGGGAGTGCATCGCATCAAAATCGAGACGATCAATGAATTTATCATTGAAGACTTACCTGCGCCAGTTGCTCCTGCAACGAGTAAGTGCGGCATCTTAGCTAAATTGGCACAAATGAAATTTCCCTCTACATCTTTGCCTAAAGCGACGACCATAGGATGTGTCTCATTTATAGCGACGCTGGATCGCAAGACATCACCTAAAGCAACAATTTCCCGATCGGTGTTAGGGATTTCGATTCCAACCGCTGACTTTCCGGGGATGGGAGAGAGAATTCGCACATCGCCACTGGCCACTGCATAAGAAATATTCTTTGAAAGGGCTGTGATCGCTTCAACCTTTACCCCGGCATCAAGTTCGACTTCATATCGGGTAACTGTAGGTCCTCGCATAAAACCAGTAACCCGAGCGTCAACTCCGAATTGCTCGAAGACCTGCCCAAGTGCTGCAACCACCAAGTCATTGGACTTTGACTTGGCCTTAGAGACCGGCGCGGTACGCAAGAGATCCATTGAAGGCAGTACGTAAGGCGCATCAGCCGCCAAAATCATTTGATGAGCTGGGGCATTTTGAGTGGTCTTGGTGGTGAATGTAGGAGATGGCGCCTGATCAATCAGGAGTGCGACAGTTGCATCGATATCTGTCCCTGCCTCAAAACTACTTTCAGGTACGTGAAACTCCTGAACTAATGGAGTTTCAAATGGAGGTGTGTCATTTATTTCAAAAGTTTCAGAAAGGTTTTCTATCTGGGAGCGACGATTTTTCACACGATGAAAGAGTCTGGAAGAGATCGAACGTGCAAATTCGGCAACTTGTGAGACCGGTGTGGCTGTGACAATTAATATTCCGAAGAAACACACAACTAAAAAGATCGGGATTGCCAATAGCGATGTTCCTAAATTGGAAAGTGGTCTACCAACTCCGTATCCAATTACTCCCCCAGCACTTTTTATGGATCCGAAATCTGAGTCATTGAGAACCTGCGCTAAGCCTGTAGTACCAACAACCAAAAGAATGGCACCGATTGTGATACGACCATTGGCTCTACCTTGATCGGGTACTTTAAATAATCTCAATGCAAAGTAAACGAAGAGGATTGGGGTAACGATCGCAATCTTTCCAAGGGAACCCTGGAGAAGATAAATCAGGCTACGACCGATGGGGTTATGAAGGTGGAACCAGACTCCCGCTGCGCTCAAAAGAGCTGAAATGAGGAGAAGGAAGGCCAAACCGTCTCGATGATGGGCGCTATCGAGCTCGCGCGCCTCTTTGAAGAGGAAGCGAATTGAACTTCC